>CAVKQP010000038.1:8403-12841 GCA_963658165.1 Clostridium sp. CAG:302
CTCCAAGGTAGACCTCGACTATCTCGTGCAGTCGAGCATTGACAATGCGCGAAGCGACTCCGACATCGACGACGAAGTGAAGATGTTTCAGAACGCACTCGACTTTTCCGACACCAAGGTGCGCGACTGCATGGTGCCGCGCACGGAAATCAATGCGGTGGAGGAGAACTGCTCTACCGCCGAACTGATGCAGAAATTTGTGGAGAGCGGCAATTCAAAGATCATCGTCTACCGCGACGACATCGACCATATCATAGGCTACATCCATTCGTCCGAGATGTTTCACGACAAAGACCGGTGGAAGGAGCACATCCGCACCCTGCCTTTCGTGCCCGAAACCATGGCAGCCCAGAAACTGATGCACATGTTTTTGCAGCAGAAGAAGAGCCTTGGCGTGGTGGTCGACGAGTTTGGCGGCACCAGCGGCATCGTGTCGCTCGAAGACATTGTGGAAGACATCTTCGGCGACATTCAGGACGAACACGACACCACCAACTATGTGGCGAAGAAGACGGAGGAGGGAGACTACATCCTTTCAGCCCGTCTGGAGATAGACAAAGTGAACGAGATGTTTGACCTCGACCTGCCTGAAAGCGACGAATATATGACCGTGGGCGGACTCATCCTCAGCGTCTATCAGAGCTTCCCGAAACTCAACGAGGTGGTCAAGGTGGGGCGCTATGAGTTCAAAATTATCAAGAACACCATGACGAAAATAGAATTGGTAAGGCTAAAAGTAAATCCTGAATAGCACATTTCCGTGCAAAAATTCGGTTGTTTGCTTTTTTCTTACTAATTTTGTGTGCTCTTTGCAAAACAGAATCAATCTTTTGAGCACAACAAGCATGAAAATATAAATAATTAAAAATAAATCTACAAAATGGCAGCATTAGGAAAAATCAGAAGTAAGGGAGTGATCCTTATCTGTATTATCGGTTTCGGCCTTTTTGCGTTCATCGCTGAAGAGGCATTCCGATCATGCGAAACAACCAACAACGACCGCCGTCAGCAGATTGGCGAAGTGCTTGGTGAGAAAGTAAACTATCAGGAATTCCAGAAGATAGTAGACGAATACACCGAAGCAATGAAGGTGATGTATCAGCGTGACAACTTCACCGACGAGCAATTGAACGACATCCGCGACAGGGTGTGGCAGGAGTATGTGTCTAACAAAGTCATCGCAAGCGAGGCAGCCAAGGTGGGATTGACCGTGACCGACCAGGAATTGCGCAACGTGCTCACACAAGGCACCAACCAGTTGTTGCTCCAGACACCATTCGTTAATCAGCAGACAGGACGTTTCGATGTGACCGTGCTCGACAAGTTTATGAGCGACTACAACAAGGCAAAGACCGCCAATCCTCAGATGGCTCAACAGGCTGAGTCTACCTACAAATACTGGATGTTCATCGAGAAGACACTTCGCAACAGCCTTCTCTCGCAGAAATATCAGAGCCTCTTGGCTCACTGCTTGATCTCTAACCCCGTTGAGGCTAAAATGGCTTATACCGACGAAAACGAAGAAAGCAGCGTGCAGTTGGCTTCTTTGGCTTACTCAACCATCAACGACAGCCAGGTGAAGATCACTGACTCCGACCTCAAGGCTAAGTATGACGAGCTGAAAGGTGCTTTCAAGCAGCCTGTAGAGAGCCGCGACATCAAATATATCAGTGTACATGTCACCGCTTCTGCTGCCGACCGTGCAGCGCTCAACAAGCAGTTTGCACAGTATACCGACCAGTTGAAGACCGCTGAAGACCCCGCTACGGTGGTTCGCAAGAGCGCATCACTCGTTCCTTGCCTCGGTCTTCCCGTTTCTAAGAACGCATTCCCATCAGACATCGCTTCTCGCCTCGACTCTATGGCTGTAGGTCAGACCATGGGACCTGTGGAGAACAAGGACGACAACACGCTCAACATTATCCGCTTGATGGCTAAGGTGGAACTTCCCGACTCAGTGCAGTTCCGTCAGATTCAGGTGGCTGGCGACAAGGCAAAGCAGTCTGCCGATAGCATCCTCAATGCACTTCAGGCAGGTGGCGACTTCGAGGCTATCGCTCGCAAGTATGGTCAGACCGGTGAAAAGATTTGGTTCACCAACCAGATGTATGAGCAGGCTCAGACCCTCGACAAGGACAACAAGGCATTTGTCAACGCATTGCTCACCTCAGGTGTAAGCGCTACTCAGAATCTTGCTATGACTCAGGGCAACGTGATTCTTCAGGTAGTAGACCGCAGAAAAATGACAACCAAGTATACTGCAGCCGTGATCAAGAAGACCATCGACTTCAGCAAGGAGACATACAGCGCAGCATATAACCAGTTCAGCCAGTTCCTCAGCGAGAACAAGACCATCGATGCGATGGTGAAGAACGCTGCTAAGAAGGGCTACAACGTGCTCACAGGCAACGACGTGACCACTTCACAGCACTATGTGGGCGGTGTGCGTGGCACACGTGAGGTGCTGAAATGGATCTTCCAGGCTAAGGAAGGCGAAGTTTCTCCTCTCTATGACTGTGGCGACAACGACAACATGATGGTGGTTTCACTCACCAAGATTCATCCTCAGGGCTATCGCTCACTCGACGACCAGCAGGTGAAGGAGTTTGTGCAGCGCGAGGTGATGAAAGACAAGAAGGCAGAAATGCTCATGGCTAAGTTCAAGGGCGTGAACAGCATTGCGGCTGCCAAGGGCAAAGGCGCTGAAATCAGCACTGTAAACCAGGTGACCTTCGCTTCTCCAGCCTTCGTTTCTGCTACCGGTTCAAGCGAGCCTGCACTGAGCGGTGCCATCGCAGCTACTGCCAAGGGCAAGTTCTCTGCTCATGCCGTGAAGGGCAATGGTGGTGTTTACCTCTTCCAGGTGACCAACAAGGCTATGCGCCCCGTGAAGTATAACGAGAAGGAATACATCCAGCGCATGCATTCGCAGTCGCTTCAGTATGCAAGCAACTTCATGCAAGACTTGCTCTTGAAGGCCAACGTGGTAGACAACCGCTACCTCTTCTTCTAATCAGAAGATTTACACCTTATTATATTATAGGGCTTGACTACACCACAGTCAAGCCCTATTTTCTTGACAGGCATACTTACGCTCCGTAACTATGCCTGTTAGCATTCTTAAAAGGCAGTGTTGCCTAAAAAAGCAGACATGGTGAACTGTTTTTGTTGTCTATCCTTGTTGTGTTCAGCAGAATATGCGTAAATTTGCACTAACCATATAATACAACAATAAACATGCAAAAAACCTCTTTATTCTTTGTCGCTTTTTTGTTTGCCGCTTTGGCAAACGCTCAAAACAAGTGTGGTTTTCCCCAAGCAGAGTGGGATAGGGCAAAGGTCATCTTGATGCACACTCCCGGTGAAGAACTCTTCAATGGTGTCATCCACCCCATGGCAGGACTCTTTGAGCATTATTTCGATGAGGATGCCGCTGCCAAAGAACATCGCAACTATATCCGTCTGCTCCAGAACAACGGCATTAAGGTCTATAATGTGTCCGACATCCTAGGCGAAATCAATATCGATACGCTCCGCCATCTGGCAGCCCAATCTTTGGTCTACGACGTGAGTGCTGTGGCTCCTCGCGACACGGCAGCTTGTGGACAGGTGTATAAGCAAAAAATATTGCACGAGATGAGCCGCCAAGACCTCATACGATGCATCATGACTCAACCGATTGTCAAACTGAGGAGTGTAGACAACAACACCGGTGTGGAGGCCGACTACGTGCAGCGCTCGCTGATGAACCTCTATTTCACGCGCGACCAAAGCATCACCACACCTCGTGGACACATCATCTGCAAGATGAATTCCTCGCAGAGAAGTGCTGAAACTCGCGTCATCCGCAGCTGCTACGAATATCTCGGGGCTAAACCCATGCTCGAAATCAGTGGCAACGGAAGGCTTGAAGGGGGTGACTACATACCGGCTGGCACCTTTTCGCTCATCGGTTGTGGTATGCGCACCAACATGGAGGCTATCCACCAGATGATGGATGCAGATGCCTTCGGGCACGATACCATCGTCGTGGTGCACGACCATAAACGTTGGCAGATGCAAATGCACCTCGACACCCATTTCAACATCATGGACAAGGACCTCTGTACGATGGTTGCCAGCCGTCTGAACGCCAAGCCTGGTCAACCCGAATATACCACAGTAGACGTCTATGCACGCAAGCCCGGAAAGAAAGCCTACCGCCTAGTGTTGAGCAATTGTTCCTTTGTCGACTTCCTCAAGCAACGCGGTTTCCAGATTATCTGCATCAATGAAGCCGACGAGTTGCACTATGCCAACAACTATCTGACCATTGCCCCTCGTCACGTCATGATGGTAGGCGGACAGTCGGAGCAGTTGGCTCGTGATTTGAAGAACCATGGCGTGACCGTTGAGTGGGTGCCCTTAGAAAGTCTCATCGACGGCTATGGTGCCGCCC
>CAVKQP010000039.1:0-12780 GCA_963658165.1 Clostridium sp. CAG:302
ACGGCTCTATCAAAATGGCAAAGCATTCTCCGTTTATCTTTCCATGTACGGAAATCAAGGAACAGAGAAGAAATAAAATTGTAAGAATCTTTCTCGTAAAAGGTGTACATTTGGTGTTTTCGGGAAGACAAATGTACTAATAAAATCGGGAAGAAGTAGCTTAACAGCTCGTTTTTGAGGCTCTGCGCATTTTCTCCCCATGGTGAAAAGTTCGTTACTCTGCCGTTAGCACCCCGTTAGTGTGCCATTAAACAGACGTTACTCTGCCATTAACGTGCCGTTACAGGCAGAGTAATGAAAACAAATCGAGCCGCCAAGTTTTGCTTGATGGCTCGATTTGTAAATATATTTCTATTGGATATTGACCGTAATCTCTTTTTCCTGAGGCATCAGACAAGCGTGGCTGTCGCAACATTGGTATCTTATGGTTACCTTCACCGTGCCTTTGCCAGACACGTTCTGGCGGAAGATCACATCGCCAGTATAGATGGTTGTGCCGTCAGCATTCAGTATGGAGGCTGGTGGCAAGACGAGTTTTCCTTCCAACTGACAACTTTTGCTTGGCTCAAATGCCATTTCTGTTTTGATAAAGGGATCTTTGGGCGATACCATAGCATAGATATGGAAGCCGTCATGTATCTTCACTCTGATGACAATCTGCTTCTTTCCACTAGCTCCCGATTCCACATTGGCTGAAATGCTTACAGGGTTCGTCACTGTGGTTTCTTCTTTCAGTGTGGGCAACTTCTCCTTGCTTTCTTCTTTTTTCAGCACACTGTAGTCGTTGCCAGGGGTTCCTGCGTCGTTCGAGTTGACCAGATAGAGCCAACCGCCAGATTCGGTGAAAAACAGTTTCGACTGATATCGGTTGTACCACTCGCGCCATTGACGGGCATTGTCGTAGCGCAACAAGGTGTAACGATAGAGTATGCGCTTGGCTTTTGTCACATCCTGCCCACTTTCCCACAGACTTATTGCCTTGTCGAGCAGCCGTTTGTCGCTATTGGCAATGCCGAGGCTTTTTACGTCATCGTCCACTGTGATGACATACATCCCTTTTCCTCCGTAGAAATAAGGCTTGTTCTCGTCATAATAACGGATGTAGGCTTGTTCGTCAGCACCAAATTGGTCAAACAAATCACCATTATATCGCTTCACGAATTCTTCGTAAGACTGTTTCGGCGATGGTGTATATTCGAGCAATTGTTCCTCCATCTTCGTGATGGTCTTACCTGCCGCTTGTTTGTCTTTCACCGCCTGTTGCTCCTTCAAGAGGTCGGCATTCCATTTTTCATCCGACTTCAAGCGTTCTTCGTAGGCAGTCCGCGTGGCGAGATATTTCTTCTCTTTCAAACACTCCCGTGTGGCGATGTGGTCGTTATACTTACGTGCGATGGGTTTGCATCCGGCAAATTTCGAGATGTAGACTACGGCATTAGCAAAGACAGTTTTCGCTTCCTCTGTCATAAAACGTGGAGAAGCAGCAAAGCCCCAGTGTAGGAAATTGGCGTGTCTGCCTATGGCTACGGCATCGATGGTCTTGGCGCACACACCGCTCGAAATGTATTCTGCATCGGGCGAGTCAGTGTAGCCCCAGGGACGTGCCACCATACCGATTCGGAAATGAGGATCTGTCTTATAGCCTTTGGTCTGTACTTCCCACATAGGAATCTGGGCCGGTATCTTTTCATCGACGAAGTAAGCATATTCAAACGCAGATTCGGGTGTGGGCTTCGTCTTCATGGTGAGCTTTACCTTGAACGGACCTTTGAAGATAGGATGCCTTTTCACCAAGTGATGAGCGTCGGCATCCAGACACAGACAGAGCCAATCGTTCTTGATGCCGATGCAGCGACCTACGCTATTGCCCACTTCAGCGATGGTGATCACGGGGCGGTCGAAATCTTCAGTGAAATAGACGGCATCGTCCATATCCAGGAACACTCCTTTTTCATCATAGTATATCTTTCGTTCCTTGATAGGTTTGGGCTTTGCGTCGAGCACGGTCACGTCATAGTTCTTCGACATCTCCTGTTTGTATTCCTTGGCATCAACAACGTCTACTTGCGTGAAATAGGTTTTGAGCATGGCTGCCCACGATGCCGATCTCTCGCGTATGCTGGCTTTATATTCAAGAGAGTCACTGGGCGTTTCCATGCTATTGAGGTCGGCAGAGCCACTCACATATAGCACTTTGAGATTCATCTTGTCGGCAGCGTTTGCGCACCAAAAGGTGCACAAAGCTGTCAACAAAAGCGAAAATAGTCTTCTTTTCATTCCTTTATCTTATTTGAATGGGTTTTGCTGGATAGCTCCGTGGCTCGAATTGATTTCCACAGAACTGATGGGCATAACTAGTCGTGGGTCATCACCCGATATGGTGACACTGGCGGGTTTGCTGGTGTCCACATTCGTCAGGCTCACTTCAAATAGATCGTGGGTGAATGTCACGTCGTCTTCTGTGGTCTCATTACAACTAAAACGCTTGATGTCTGCCAGACGCTGGGCAAACGGCACCTCGCGTCGACGTTCTTCAAGCACTTGCTTGAGTGCCTCGCTTTGTGACGATGCGGTGAGTGAAGTGCTAGTACCAGTAACGAAACGGTGGGCGCGCAGGTTGTCGAGCACCTTCAATCCCTCCTGCCATTGACCTAAGCGCACCATCAACTCAGCCTTGTTCAAGTAGAGTTCTGCAGTGGTCAAGCCCGATATGACATAACGACCATCATTGAACTGGTCGTAGCGATAGGCATCCACCGAGGCGCCGAAGCGTCGGTTGCTATGTGCTACAAAGAAGTTCTTGAAGCGCAAATCGTTCGTATGGTCATAGAGAGCCATCAGTTCATCCGATGGGACATACCACTGGCTTCTGAACTGCTGCAAGCGCGTGAAGATGAATTCCTTGTAGTAAAGGAACTTGTTAGCATACCATGAATGGGTTTCGCAGTAGTTCAAGGTCTGTGCAGGCAGGTCGCCTACTGCAGGGTATGGCTGTGATATGCCAGGCTTGAACTCGTTGTAGTCAAACAAGTCGGGTGCCAATTCCAACGCTTTGTTGGTGTAGCTGAGGGCTTGCTCATAGTCACCCGTGGTCAGATAGAGGCGAGAGTAGAACGCATAGACCGCACACAATGACGTGCGCCAACGCTTGTCTTCGTTCACCTTTTGCTGTTTCACGTTTTCGGCAGCCTTTATGTCGGCGAATATCTGGGCATATGTTGCCTCGAGCGTGCCACGACTCACGTCCTCTTCAAAGTCGTTGGCGAGTCGCAAGGGAACACCCAAAGCGTTTTTATTGGCATCACAATAAGGCTTGCAATAGTAAGTGGCCAAGGTGTAGAACGACCATGCACGCATGAAATGAGCATTAGCCACAGCCTCTTGTTTCTCTGCCTCATCACCGCTCACCTCCGATGCCGAGTTGATAATCAGGTTGGCATCATAGATTTTCGAATATTCACCGTTCCATAGATAGTCGTAGGCTTCGGCTTCAATACCTTCGCTATAGAACATATAATATGGTGCCATGCTGTTCATGCCAGACTCATACGACTTGTATAGCTCACGACTGATGCCGGCATCGTCATGACAGAGTGCCTGTGCATTGTTGGTTTCATAGTTGTGGGTGATATAGTCGTAGACGGCAAACAGCTGATCTGCCTCCGTGATGGGCGCATTGCTCGATTTGGATGGTTGCTTGTCGAGATAGTCGCCACACGAAGTGAGGCTGGCTACGAGCAATGTCGACAAGGCCAAGGTCTTATATATTTTCATGATGAAAAGTTTTAGAAGTTGATGTTAGCACCGAATGTGAAACTTGCTGCAGGCTTGTTGCTGCCCGGCAACCATTCAGGATCATAACCATATTTGTTGGCTGTGTAGAGCATGCCAAGGTCGCGAGCCTGCACGAAAAGTTTGACTCCTTTTAGTCCAACCTTCCGAATGAGGAAGTCGGGCAGGTTGTACGACAAGTCGATCTCTTTCAGACGGATGAAGGAAGCATCCTCCACGAAATAGCTCAAGTTGGGGATGTAGCGGTCCCAACGATACATATAGAACTCGTCCTTGTTGGGCCATGTGGGGATGAGCGTGCCGTCGCTGTTGGCGAAATCGTTGATATATTTGCTCACGAAAGGTTTGTCGCCCGAGAGAACAGGGAATGTGGTTGTTGGTGCGCGGAACACACCGCCAAACTTACCCGTGATGAACACATAGAGCTCCAAGCCCTTCCAGTTAAACTGGTTCACCCATCCGAAGGTATAGGGCGATACAGTGGTGCCACTATATTCCATGATGTCAAGACCCAAAGTGCGGTTGTGTAGCGTGAGGTCGTTCATGCTTGCCTTTTCGCCGTTGGCTCCATAGACATAGGGAATGCCGTCTTCGGTGCCAGCAAACTTATAGGAATAAATCGAACCAATGGGCTTGCCCTCAACGAAGGTGGTTGATTCCACAAGGTAGTAGCAATAGAGAGACGGGTTGTAGAGTTTCTCTATCTTGTTCTTGTTGTAGGCAAAGGTCACTGTCGACTGTATGCCGAGATCGATAGGCTTCACGTTGAAGCGGCCTGTCAGTTCGAGCTCCACACCACGGTTGGATATCTCAGCGTTATTGATGCGCTGAGTGGTTGAACCATAGACGGCAGGAATTGTCACGTCGCCAATAACATCCTTGCTATAGCGACTGTAGTAGTCGATTTTACCCGAGAGCATATTGCCGAAGAAAGAGAAGTCTACACCCACGTCGGTGGTATGAGTGGTTTCCCATTTCAGACGAGGATTGCCATAGCTAGCTACATAGGCCATGGTGCTATTGAGCGTACCATTGTAATACGATGAGATGAGTGTTTGGGGTGAAGTGCTCTTCTCGGCGTTGCCGTTCAAGCCATATGTGGCGCGCAGTGTCAATCGATCCACCCACTTGGCATTAGCCATAAACTTCTCGTTGTGCATGTTCCATTTCACTCCGGCACTCCACATCGGAGCCCAGCGCAACGACTTATCCTTTGATACGAAGTTGGAACCATCTGAACGCACACTGAAGGACGCACCATAGAGACCATCGTACATATAGGCGGCATTGGCGAAGTAGGATAGATAGCGGTCCTCACGGTCAGAATAGGTGGTAGCTCCTCCAGGATAGTTCTCGGTATATCCCATGATGTCATAGACGTCATCTCTTGAGCCATAGAGCGGACTTGATGCCGTGTTGGTCACTTCGTTATATCCATAGACGGTAGGATCGGTGGTGGTGTTAGTCACATAGGCACTTGCCTCCATGCCTGCGAGCGCCGTGATGTCGTGTTTACCGAACACGCTGCTATAGCTCAGCTGATTTCTGAATATCGTGTTGTGGTTCTCGCTCCTGTTGCTGTTGATGATGCCGCCCTTAGGTAAGTAGGAAGCAAGGAGCTGGTTAGCATCGCTATCATAGTGGGTGTAATAGTCTACAGTGCTTCTCACCTTGAAGGTACTCTCGTTGTCATAACCCTTGTAAGACGATTCGTTGCGTTCGTACTGCAACTTCATGTCGTAGGTAAGTCCCTTGAAGAGTTTGAAGTTCAGGCCCATCTGAATGCGATATTTTGTATAGTCGGTGATATACTGGCGGTTTCTCACCTCTTGCAATAGGTTGTACGACAGGTCACTATAGGGCAGATTTTGTGCCACATTCTCCAATTCAAACCGGTTCCATGTGTTCAGGTTGGGAGCATAACTGCCGTCTTCGTTGACAAGCAATTCGTAGGGTGACAATTCGGAGAACTCGCTCACGGTCACGCCCGACGTGTTTTGTTTTCGCTTCTGCAAGGTAGCAGCCACAGAGGCAGTCACGATTTTGTTGAACTTATATTGTGTGTTATAGTTCAGCATGAAGCGTTCGTAGCCGCGGCGGATGGTGCTTTCGGCGTTTTTCTCATACATGAGCGACATGTAGTTGTCCATCTTGTCGGTGCCTCCCGATATGTTGGCATTGTATTGTTGCAGCAGAGCGGTCTGCATCAAGTACTTTTTCAGTTGTTTGCGGTTGCTGGTGTTGCGTAGCTTCTCCAGTCCTGCGTTCATCTCTTCATCAGACAACCCGTAGTATTTGTTCTTGTAATAAAGCTCAGTAGCTAAACTGAGCGGGTAGTAATACAAGTAGGAGAAGCCAGGGGAATAGGCGTCTCCCATATCCCATCCGTTCTCCAAGGCACGCATCTCATAGTCTACTGTGGTGCGGCTGTCGGCTTGTGTGGTGATGTACTCGATGTCTGGATTGGTACCGATGCGCCAAAAAGCCTTGCCTTCCACCTGTAGCTTCTTAGTCTTGCCACGCTTGGTGGTTACGACAATCACACCATTGGCAGAACGTGTACCCCAGATAGAGGCTGCGGCAGCGTCTTTCAAGACGGTCACACTTTCCACGTCGTTGGGGTTGATGCTATTGAATGTTCCTTCGATAGGGAATCCATCGACCACGACAAGCGGTTGCGTGTTGGCAAGCAAGGTGCTTGTACCGCGGATGGTAAAGTCTACACTACCATCTGCATTCTCCTTTCCTTGCATACCAGCTACCAGACCTTGCAGTGCAGAAGAGATGTCTGCCGTAGGGCGCGATTCGAGCATCTTCTCGCTCACCTTGTCGAAGGAACCCGTGGCACGTTCTTTTGAGATGGTCTGATAACCTGTTACGACCACTTCATCGATGTTGCGCGAGTTGTCATCCATGCGAATGACTAGGTTGGAGGCGTTGTTGTGGCATGCAACGAAATGCTTGGCGTCCTTCATACCGAGGAATGAAGCTACGAGATTCACACCTTTTCCTTTGGGTAATGTCAGGCTAAACTCACCATTGATGTCGGTGACGGCATATGTCTTGTTGGCGTTTCCGCCTTCTACCTTGATAGTTGCGCCGACGATGGCATCGCCCTCGCTGTCCACCACTTGGCCTTTCACCAAGACCTGATTGGCTTCTGGCATCTTGGCGCTGGCGTCAGCGGTGGTCTTTACATTGATGTAGTTGCCGTTTACGCTATACGTTACGGGGATGCTCCCAATGATTTGGCTGAGGGCATCTCTCACATTGTCGGCTTTAACCTGGGCGGTTACGCGATAGGATTGCAAATCTTCATAGGAAAAGATAATCTTGACGCCGTACGTTTTCTCTAATTGTTTCAGTACGTCAGTCAGTGGTTGTGACTTGATGACCTTTTCATACTTCGTGTTTACACCTTGTCCTGCAGCATTGCTGAGGCCAGAAAAAGGCATGAAAAGCGTCATACAACACAGCAATAAAAGCTTTTTCTCTCTCATTTCTTGTTGTTCTTGGTTTGACATAAAAGGGAATTGTCCCCTGAAAAAATCTCTCTTGTTTATTAGGTAGACGCAAGTGGTACGCAAATAGGTACCTCTTGTAACATTTTATTTATGTCACACCATTAGAAGAATGAGAATGGAAAGCTATGCTATTCTATGACAATAGAACCATTGCGAAAGGTGGCATTCACATCAGACGAGGCGTTGAGCAACTGGAGCGCTTCGTTGAGTGAATGGTGAACATTATAGGAATAATGATAATGCTTATCGAGAAGACCCTTGTCTGTGCAGCTTACATTGACATCATACCAGCTTCCTAACTGTTGGAGAATGTCGCGAAGGGTGGAATGGTCAAAGCTAATGGTTCCCGTGTGCCAACTTGCGAAGTCGTTCACGTTTATGGTCTTCACGGAGAGACCATCTGCGGTGAGTTGGGCATCCTCATTGGGATGGATGCGCACACATTCTCCGTTGCCGGTGACTTCTACCATACCATTAACAAGGGTAACATGTGTGTTGTCCGAAGAGTAGCATTTTACGTTGAATTCTGTGCCGAGCACCTTGGTCTCCACGCCGTTGGCTTTGACAATAAAAGGGTGGAGCGAGTCGTGTGCCACTTTGAAGTAGGCTTCGCCTTGCAATTCTACCACGCGCGTATCTCCCGAGAAATGGTCAGGATAGCGCAGACTACTTTTAGCGTTAAGCCACACTCGAGTGCCGTCGCTGAGCGTGATAGCGTGTATCTCGCGGGCATTGGTGGCTTGCGTATGCATAATAGTAGATGGGTGAGAGGCATGATAGGAATGGGAAGTGGCGGGTGTTGGGGCTGATGTGCGAGCAACGGGTTGTGATGAAACTGAAGGGGTGGAGGCTATCTCGTGGTTTCCCTTTCTAAAAGGAAGGGAAATGGTCCACAGTAAAAGGATGAGTGCAGCTATGGAACAAGCCACCTTAAAGATGCGCAACACGGGGGAATGGAAGGTGTGGCGGGCTTGGTGACGAAGTTTAAACTCCTCCCAAGCTTGCGAAGCGTCAGGGCATGACGAGGTGCGACGGAGCAGTGCTTCGTCAATATCTTGCAGATCTTGCCATGCAGTCATGTCGTGCTCGTCAATGAGCAGACATGATAACTCCTTGTCTGTAGCAGGAGCAGATTCTTGCAAGCTGTCGATGAGTCGTTCAAAACGATTGTCTTCTTGTCTTTTCATAGTAGCTATTCTATTCTTTTAGACGCATCATGAAACCAAATGGGTACCGGGTGATGCATTTAAAGTTCCTTTCCATATAATTGCGCGCGCAGGTATTTCAACGCCTTGACCACGTGCTTCTTGACGGCATTGTCACTAATGCCAAACTGAATGGCGGCTTCCTTGTATTTCATTCGTTCTACACACACGGCTTGTACAACCTCTTGCGTGCGCGGGGACAAATGTTCTACGGCTTCCATGACCCGTTGCAGCCGTCGTTCGTGCAGGTCGTTATCTGAGAAAGAAGGGGTGGAGGTGAGTAGGACGAGTTGGCGGTAGCGGTCGCGCACTTGTTTGCGCCGCAGATAATCGGCACTTTTGTTGCGCACGGAAGTGAAGAGATAGGCTTGCGGATTGTCCACTTCTCCTGTCGTCATGTGTGACCACGTCAGTTCGAAAGCATCCGACGTGACATCTCGACTTGTCTCGCTGTCACGGGTAATGCGCAGGGCAAGTAAGAAAGCCTTGTCATAATGTTGTTTGAAGAAAGACTCGAAAGCAACTTCGTCCACAGATTCTTTATGCTTCTTGGTAATGAATATCGGTGCCATCGAGCAGTTCCACGTAGGTGACAATGGCATTTGAGATTTCTTGTAGGCGGATAAACTCGTCGGCAGAATGCGAGCGCGATGAGTCTCCAGGCCCGAGCTTAAACGAGAGGAAAGGCATTAGTGCTTGGTCGCTCAGTGTGGGCGAACCGAAGGGAGTCATGCCCATGTCGATGCAGCGTTTCACTAAAGGGTGGTCAAGAGGCATGCGCGAGGAGTGTAAACGGAAAGAACGAGCTTTGACATCACTCTTCAGTCGTTCTGCCAAGAACTCGTAGACATCTTCGTTTTGGTATAGCTCGTTGGTGCGCACATCGACTACCATCTTGCAGGAGTCGGGTACCACGTTGTGCTGGGTGCCTGCATTGATGACTGTCACCTGCATTTTTGTGGGTCCCAGGAAATCGCTGACCTGTTCAAACTTGTAGTCGCGTATGAAGGCGAGATCGTCTAAAGCCTCATAGATGGCATTTACACCTTCGTTGCGAGCAGCATGTCCCGATTTTCCGTGCGCCTCCAGATCCAGCACCATCAGTCCTTTTTCTGCCACGGCAGGCTGCATGCCCGTTGGTTCTCCCACAATCGCCACGTCGATGTGCGGCAGCAGGGGGAGCGCACGCACAATGCCGTTGGCTCCCGACACCTCTTCTTCGCATGATGCGAGATAAACAAGATTATAGGGTTGAGACTTTTCGTTGAGAATACGGAATGCTTGCAACAGTGCCATCAGTCCACCTCCGCAGTCGTTGCTGCCTAGTCCATAGAGCGTGTCACCCTCCAATGTGGGCGTGAAAGGATCGCGTGTCCAAGAGCTGACAGGTTTTACGGTGTCGATATGAGCATTGAATAATAAGGTAGGACGGTGCTCGTCAAAATGGCGAGAGCAGACCCATACATTGTTGCCTTCACGTTGTGGATGCAACTCCTTCTCTTTAAGATATTCACAAAGGATGTCTGCCGCCTTGCTTTCGTCACGGCTGACCGATGGTGTAGCGATGAGTCGACGCAATAAATCTACTGCATCGGCAGTGTAAATGTCGTATTCCATATCGGGGGCAAAATTAATAATTATTTGGCAATTATTTCTCCTTTTAAAACTAATTCATTACTTTTGCAAGAACTAATAACTCTTATTATGCAAACAAGATGTCATCTTTCGCAGCTTATCCATAAGCAAGCGAAGAAGTATGGTCAGCGTGCAGCACTCACATACAAGGCTTTCGGGAGTGAAACATGGAAGACCATTTCTTGGAATCATTTTTCCAAACGAGTGAAGGAAGTTTCTAATGCCTTACTCAATTTGGGATTGAAACCGCAAGAGACCATCGGTGTGTTCTCGCAGAATTGCGTGGAATATCTTTATACAGACTTTGGCGCGTTCGGCGTTCGTGGCATTTCAATACCTTTTTATGCAACGAGCAGCGAACAGCAAATACAATACATGATTCATGATGCGGGCATCCGCTTCTTGTTTGTAGGCGAGCAGGAGCAATATGACAAGGCGCACCGCATCTTTGCCTTGTGCCCCTCATTGGAGCGTATCATTATCTACGACCGCAGTGTACGCATTAGTACCCATGACCCCCATGCGCTTTATTTCAGCGATTTCCTAAAGTTGGGCGAAGGACTGCCGCGACAAACTGAGGTCGAGACGCTTTTGAAGCAAGCTAATGACGACGACTTGTGTAACATTCTCTACACGAGTGGCACTACGGGCGATAGCAAGGGCGTGATGCTAAGCTACGGACAGTTTGCTGCTGCCCTTAAGGCTAATGACGAATGTGTGCCGTTGACGGAGAAAGATAGGGTCATCAACTTCCTGCCGTTCACCCATATCTTTGAGCGCGGGTGGGCTTTCCTTGCACTGAGCGAGGGCGCACAGCTCATCGTCAACACCTATCCGAAGGAGATACAGGAATCCATGCGTCAGACACATCCCACGAGTATGAGTTCTGTGCCGAGATTTTGGGAGAAGGTGTATGTGGGGGTACAGGAACAGATAGACAATGCTGGTCCTCTGAAAAAGAAGATATTCCTCAATGCCCTCAGGGTGGGGCGCAAACACAATATTGAGTATCTCAGCCGTGGCAAACGTCCGCCGTTGGCGCTGCAAGTGGAGTATGCATTGGTCAACAAGACCATTTTCAGTTTGATACGCAAGGAGTTGGGACTGGAGAATGCCAATATCTTCCCGACAGCAGGAGCCACTGTTTCACCCGAAGTGGAAGAGTTTGTACATTCTATCGGCATCGGAATGATTGTCGGCTACGGACTTACGGAAAGTCTTGCCACTGTGTCGTGTGACCATTTGGACGAGAGCTACACAGTTGGGTCGGTAGGTCGTCCGATCAAGGGGCTACAGATTAAAATCAGTGAAGAAGGAGAAATCATGCTCAAGGGACCGACCATCACCAAAGGATACTATAAGCGTGAGGCTCTTAACCAGCAGGCTTTCGATGAAGACGGCTTCTTCCATACAGGCGATGCTGGCGAGTTGAAAAACGGAGAACTCTTCCTCAAGGAGCGCATCAAGGATCTTTTCAAGACGTCCAATGGAAAGTATATCGCCCCGCAAGCACTGGAATCGAAATTGCTAGTTGACAAATTCGTAGACCAAATTGCCGTGATTGCCGATGAACATAAGTTTGTTTCCGCACTTATTGTGCCCGAGTTCCGATTGTTAGAGGCTTATGCTCGCGAACATAGACTGCCGTGCACGACGCGTGAAGAGCTATGTGAAAATGCACAAATTCACAAGATGCTCATGGAGCGCATTGAGACCTTGCAACAGCAGTTGGCAAGCTACGAGAAGATAAAACGCTTCACACTCTTGCCACACCACTTCAATATGGAGAACGGCGAACTGACCAACACGCTCAAACTGAAGCGTGGTGTGATTAACAAGAACTATAAGGACGTAATCGAAAAGATGTACGAAGAATGATAACAGCAGACCAATTGAAAGATGTGACGGAGCGTGCCGATGCGCTGCACCGCTATCTTGACATAGACAAAAAGAAAATAGAATACGAAGAGGAAAACCTTCGCACCCAGGATCCCGACTTCTGGTCGGACACTAAAGCTGCAGAAGAGCAGATGAAAAAGGTGAAGGGTATCAAGAAATGGATAGACGGCTATAACGAAGTGAGGACGCTCGCCGATGAGTTGAAGTTGGCTTTCGACTTCTATCACGAGGATATGGTGACCGAAGAAGAGGTGGACGAAGACTATAGCAAGGCTATCAAAGCCATTGAGGAATTGGAATTGCGCAACATGTTGCGTCAAAAGGAAGATCCCATGGACTGTGTGCTGAAGATAAACAGTGGTGCTGGCGGCACGGAAAGTCAGGACTGGGCATCTATGCTGATGCGTATGTATATGCGTTGGGCAGAGGCTCACGGTCACAAGGTGACCATCAGCAACTTGCAAGATGGCGATGAGGCTGGCATCAAAAGTGTCACGATGGAAATCGAAGGCGGCGATTGCGCTTACGGATATCTGAAGAGTGAGAATGGTGTGCACCGCTTGGTGCGTGTCTCTCCCTTCAATGCACAAGGCAAACGAATGACGAGTTTCGCCAGCGTGTTTGTGTCTCCGTTGGTCGACGACACCATAGAAGTATATGTAGATCCCGCTCGCGTGTCATGGGACTTGTTCCGAAGCGGTGGCGCAGGAGGTCAGAACGTGAAC
>CAVKQP010000040.1:0-12756 GCA_963658165.1 Clostridium sp. CAG:302
CGCTATATGTATTCCACCCGCATCGATTTGAGAGAACAAGTTTACGACTTCGACAAGCAGAACGTGATTACGAAGGACAACATCCAGATGCAAATCAATGCACTGCTCTATTTCCAAATCGTTGATCCCTTCAAGGCGGTGTATGAGATTAACAACCTGCCCAATGCCATTGAGAAACTCACGCAAACTACGTTGCGTAACATTATCGGTGAATTGGAACTAGACCAAACGCTCACATCGCGTGATACCATTAACACGAAACTGCGTTCGGTACTCGACGATGCCACCAACAAATGGGGCATCAAGGTGAACCGCGTGGAGCTGCAAGACATCACGCCACCGCAGAGCGTGCTCCAAGCCATGGAGAAGCAGATGCAGGCAGAGCGCAACAAGCGCGCCACCATCTTGACTAGCGAAGGTGAGAAGCAGGCCCGCATCTTGAAGAGTGAAGGCGAGAAAGCTGCCATCATCAACCGTGCTGAAGCCGCCAAGCAAGAGTCTATACTCAATGCCGAGGGTGAGGCGCAGGCACGCATCCGTAAAGCTGAGGCTGAAGCCGTGGCAATCGACAAGATTACGGAAGCCGTGGGAAAGAGCACAAATCCAGCCAACTACCTATTGGCACAAAAGTATATTTCCATGCTGCAGGAGGTGGCAACGGGCGATAAGACCAAGACCGTCTATCTTCCCTATGAGGCTACCAATCTGATGGGGAGTATCGGGGGGATTAAGGACTTGTTCAAAGAGGGGTGAACAACCACTTGAAGATAACGGAAATCGGGCAACAAATGTTGCCCGATTTCTTTGTTTATTGCCGAATTGTTTATACTTTTGCAGCAAGAAAAATATCATAAAAACAAACAGAAAAGATGAAAACCCAAACCAAGGCGATACATACGTCTTTTGCACGCAAAGATCCATTCGGTGCAATCAGCATGCCCGTCTACAATACAGTGGCTTATGAATTTGATAATGCCGAGGAGATGTCGGATGCTTTTTGCTATCGCATAGCCTCGCCCGACTATTCTAGAGCCGAAAACCCTACTGTTGATTATCTTGAAGACAAGGTGAAAGCCATTACAGGTGCGCACGATGTCATTGCGCTCAATTCCGGTATGGCAGCCATCAGTAGTGTGTTTCTCGCTTTGACAGCCGCTGGCAAGAATATCGTGTCTTCGCGTCATATGTTTGGAAATACATACGCCCTCATCAATGGCAGTATGTCGCGTTTTGGCGTAACGGCAAAGCTCTGCGACCTGACCAAGCTTGAAGAGGTGGAGCAGACCATTGACGAGCATTCTTGTTGTATCTTTCTAGAAACACTTACCAATCCTCAATTGGAGGTGGCAGACCTGAAGGGGCTTGCAGAAATAGCCCATCGTCACAACATTCCGCTCATTGCAGACTCCACCATGATACCTTTCACGGAGAACCATTTGCAGGAACTGGGTGTAGATATCGAGGTGTTGTCTTCTACGAAGTATATTTCGGGTGGTGCCACATCGCTTGGCGGTTTGATTATAGACTACGGAACAGTGAAAGACTTCAATATCACGGTGCGTCATGAAATTCTGCTTAGCTTTGGTGCCTATATGACTCCTCAGGTGGCTTATATGCAAACGGTGGGGTTGGAAAACCTCAATGCACGTTATCGGATGCAGTCTGCGAATGCCCTTGAACTGGCGAAGCGATTGCGCGAGATACCGCAAATCAAGCGCGTCAACTATGTGGGTCTGGAAGACAACCCCTATCATGCACTCGCCGTCAAGCAGTTTGGTCCTACAGCAGGTTGCATGCTTACCATCGATTTGGAGAGCAAAGAGGCTTGTTTTGAGTGGCTTAATAAGTTGAAACTCATACGTCGTGCTACCAATCTCTTTGATAACAAGACACTTGCCATCCATACTGCCAGCACGATTTTCGGCGGCTTCTCCGACGAGTTGCGCAAGTCGATGGATCTCTACGATACGACGATTCGTGTGTCGGTGGGTTTGGAAGATGTGGACGACATCATGGCAGATGTGTGTCAGGCATTAGGATATAAACAGAACTAACAGAAGGAAGGCGATGAAAGAATATGATTTTGACCAAGTGATAGAACGTAAAGGTACGGAGTGCTTGAAGTGGGACGCCCTGCAGGAGCGTTTCGGTCGTCCAGACTTGCTACCTTTGTGGGTGGCAGATATGGACTTTGAAACCCCCGATTTCATCACCGATGCTTTGGATCAGCGCATGTCGCACCACGTGTTTGGTTATACACTCGATCCGAAAGACTATTGGCCGACGGTGTGCAAGTGGATAAAAGACCATCACCAATGGGAGGTAGACCCTGCATGGATTACCTATATCCCAGGCATCGTAAAAGGCATCGGCATGGCTATCAATGTGTTTACCCAACCAGGTGATAAGGTGATCATCCAGCCCCCAGTGTATCATCCGTTCCGTTTCGCTATTCAGGGTAATGACCGCGTGATGGTAGAAAACCCCTTGAAGATGCAGCAAGACGGTACTTACGACATGGATTTCGAACAATTAGCGCAGGTGGCAGATGGATGCAAGATGCTAATCATGGCCAATCCTCACAATCCAGGTGGCCGTATCTGGCCTGTAGAAACACTTCGCAAGTTGGCCGACTTCTGTTATGACCACCATATCTTGGTCATCTCGGACGAAATACATTGTGATATGGCACTCTTTGGACATAAGCATCATCCGTTTGCTACCGTTTCTGATAAGGCATCGCAGTGTAGCATCACGTTCGGTGCACCGACCAAAACCTTCAACATGGCGGGCATCGTCAGCTCTTGGGCGATTGTTTCGAACGATGAGATACGCAGTAAATTCAGCAAGTGGCTCATCGCCAATGAATTTAACGAACCCAACATGCTTGCACCGATAGCTACCGTAGCTGCCTTCAAACATGGTGAGTCTTGGCGTAAGCGAATGCTTGATTATATAGAGCAAAACATTCTGTTCGTAGAGGATTATTGTCGAGAGCAGTTGCCTTCCATCGTGCCACTCCGCCCAGAGGCATCGTTCTTGGTCTGGTTAGATTGCCGTCAATTGGAACTTGACCACGACCATCTCGTAGATCTCTTTGTCAATAAAGCGCATCTTGCCCTCAACGATGGAGAGATGTTCGGCCGAGGCGGTGAAGGGTTTATGCGACTTAATGTGGGTACGCAGCGCTCAGTGCTTAAGCAGGCGCTCGATCAACTCCGTGATGCTGTCAATGCTTAAAACTATTGTCAATGAAGAATATATGTATCGTTGTGGGGGCACGCCCCAATTTTATCAAGGTGGCTCCCATCATTCATGCCATTCAGCGCGCTGCGAGTGGTGGTGCATCAGTCGATTATAGCTTGGTGTATGCCGGCACGGAGGATGATGCAACACTTGAATCATCACTCTTCGACGATTTGCAGATAGATCGCCCCAATGTGTATTTGGGTGTGGAATGCGATAGTCTCAATGAACTTGTCGGCAAGGTAATGGCGGCATTTGAAGGCTATCTCACCACGCATCCTACCGATGTAGTCATTGTCGTAGATGATTTATCGTCAACGATGGCGGCAGCTATTGTCACCAAGAAAAGTGGCATCCAGTTGGCACATTTGGTAGCAGGAACTCGCTCGTTCGATTTGAAAATGCCGAAAGAGATAAACCGATTGGTCATTGATGGACTTTCCGACTTGCTTTTCACGGCAGGTATGAGCAGCAATAGCATTGCCAACAAGGAAGGGGCAGAGTTGTCGAAGGTCTATATGGTGGGCAATATCCTAATGGATACGTTGCGTGATAATCACGAAAGACTGAAGCGTCCGGCATTGATGGACACGCTTCACTTGACGGAAGACGGCTATTTGGTCTTTACGCTCAACCGCAAGGCACTCATCGCCCATCCCGAAAATCTCAAGCGCATGGTATTGGCATTGGCAGAAGCAGCCGGTGATACACCTATTGTAGCACCGCTAAGAGCATTCTCTGCAGCAGCACTTTCTTCTTTCAAACTGCCACACAACTTCCATGTCGTCACACCTTTGAGCTATTTGGAGTTTGGTTGGCTTACCGCACATGCCAAGGGCGTGGTGACAGATTCAGGCAATGTGGCAGAAGAGGCTACGTTCAATGGCATACCTTGTGTGACGCTCAATAGTTATACAGAACATCTTGAAACGGTGAAGGTGGGTACTAATGAACTCGTTGGAGAGGATGCCGACAAACTGTCTGAGGCTATAGGCGTCTTGATGCAAGGCAGATGGAAGAAAGGATCGTTGCCCGATAGATGGGACGGACGCTCGGCTGAACGCATCGTGCAGATACTGCTTCAAGAAAAATAAAGTGTAAAAGATAGGGCTAAGGATGAACAGGTGTTGTCCTTAACCCTATCTTGTTATTCGTCTGATTAATCCTTAATGAAAGAAACATAATGAGAAAAGCGTTATTGGCGGGAGTTTTTTTTACTACCGCAATGTCTGTAGCGGCACAGGAAAAACTGATATTTATCTATAGTCCTGGTGAGAAAGACGGATTGCATGCCGCCTATATGGACACAGAAGGAAAGTGGCAAGAGATAGGACAGCTTTGTGCTTCCGATTACGGGCCATGGGGCTCAGACAAGAAAATGTATGCACCCTCGGTGACACGAGGTTCCGATGGCATTTGGAGAGCGGTGTGGCAAGTGAATGACAAGGCACCTTGTTTTGCAGCTACATATAGCAAGGACTTGATTACATGGCGCCCACAAGACTATCCCCGCATGACCACTCGAACCTGTCTCAGTCCTGTGGTGTTTGAAACCGATGGCGGAAAGTTTGACGTATATTATCGCTCTGAGAAAGGGAAACGATATGTCAGTGCATCCAACGATTTTAGATCGTTCTCTAACGACCAACCTAGCACCATTGAAGATGTAGCATGGGTGGTGGACACGATGTCTATAGGTGGACGCAATTATGCCGGACAAGTGTTTGAAATTGCTAACGAAAAACTGGAAAAACTTCTTGCCTTTCATCAAAAGGTGAAGGCTGACGCTGAAATAGAAAAGGTGGGGTGGGGCAATGACAAGAATGTCTATGCAGACCTCACCTCAGCTCAAGCTACCTTAACCATTTATCCTCAAAAGAGCAAGGCGATTAGCGACAAGCTGATGGGCGTGTTTTTTGAAGACATCAGTTATGCTGCCGATGGCGGATTGTATGCAGAACTGGTGCAAAACCGTGATTTCGAATATTCGTCAGCCGACCGAAAAGGATGGACCTCTACCACAGCTTGGCACAGTACAAAGCCAATTTGTATAGAGACAGAGCAACCGCTCAGTGCCGCTAATCCACACTATGCGGTGTTGAAAGCCGACACCTTGGTGAACGAAGGATGGGATGGCATTGCGGATAAGGGTGGTGTCTACAACTTTTCTATATTCGCCCGTGTGATTGACGGCAAGAAGAAACGACTGATGGTGGCTCTCATAGACAAGCAGGAGAATGTCTTGGCGGAAGCGAAAATTGACGTGAAGGGCAATCAATGGCAACCATATGAAGTGCAACTCAAGACACCTGACGCTGCGAACTATCGCTCCTGTCGTTTGCGTATCATTGGTGCCAAGGAATATCCAGTGGCAATAGATATGGTGAGTTTGTTTCCTGAAAACACATTCCATCATCGCAAGAATGGTTTGCGTGCCGATTTGGCACAAGCCATTGCCGATTTGCATCCCAAGTTTGTGCGGTTCCCTGGTGGATGTATGAGTCATGGTCAAGGCATAGAAAATATCTACCATTGGCAGGAAACGATAGGGTCGTTGCAGGATCGAAAGCCTGCCCGTAACATTTGGAAATATCATCAGACACGCGGTCTGGGATTTTATGAGTATTTCCAATTCTGTGAAGACATTGGTGCAGAGCCGTTGCCAGTGCTTTCAGCAGGTGTGCCGTGTCAAAATTCTCATCCCAATGCAGATGGTTATGCGGGGCAACAGGGAGGAATACCTATGGATCAGATGCCGGCTTATTGTCAAGAGTTCATCCATTTGATAGAGTGGGCGAATGGTGATCCTGCCGTAAGTCCATGGGCAAAGAAGCGTGCGGAAGCTGGACATCCAGCTCCTTTCCACCTTAAATATATAGGTATCGGCAATGAAGATCTCATTTCAACGGTTTTTGAAGAACGGTTTGAAATGATTGCTAAGGTCGTGAAAGAGCGCTATCCCGACATTGTAGTATGTGGAACAGTGGGACCTTTCCATGCGCCGTCGTCAGACTATGTGGAAGGCTGGGATTATGCTAACCGTCACCGCAATCTGATTGATATGGTGGACGAACACTACTATGAAAATCCTGGATGGTTCTTGAATAATAGCGACTATTACGATAAGTATGACCGTAAAGCAGCCAAAGTATATTTGGGAGAATGGGCATCCAAAGGCAGAAAGGTGGGGAATGCACTTGTTGAGGCATTCCATTTGTGCAATGTAGAGCGCAATGCCGATGTGGTAGCCATGGCTAGTTATGCACCTTTGTTGGCTAAAGACAAACACTATAATTGGAATCCCAACCTTATCTATTTCAATAACACCGAAGTGCATCCCACGGCAAGTTATGAAATCCAGCGCTTATTCTCTGTCTATGGTGGAGATAGTTATGTGGAAAGTGGACTAACGGCAGACAGTCTTGTGGCGTCACGTGTGGCGGCAAGTGTGGTCAAAGATTCGAAAACAGGAAAGACGTGGTTGAAACTCGTCAATGTTTTGCCACTTTCTTTGACAATTAACTTAGCAGGAATGACCTTGCCAGAACAATTGAATGTAAAGGGTTTTGAAGGCAATCCCGACGACTTGAAACTGAAAAAGGCAGATACGATTGAGCGAATAGGCCAATCTGTGATCTTACCACCTTATTCTATAAGGGTGATAGAAATGTAACGAAAATCCTTATATTGAGAGCATTGGAATAAAAGGAGGAAAACTATCCAGTTTTTCCTCCTTTTTGTTCATTTCCTCAAAGATTATTTTGTCATGTCAGAAAAATAGTGTTACTTTGCACCCAAAATTTAGAAAACAACTTAATTTACATTAGAGAGAAATGAAAAAATTAGCATTAGCAATGGCTGCCACAGCGATGGCAGTTTCTGCATCGGCACAGACCGTTACAGAGAGCAAGACATTTGACAACTTCTACATTGGTATCAATGGTGGTGTTGCAACAAAGACAACTGGTCATTCTTGGATGAGCGACCTCAATCCTAACGCTGGTCTTCGCATCGGTCGTTACTTCACTCCAGTATTCGGTCTTGCTGTTGAGAGCAACGCTTACTTCTCAAACAAGCCTGCAGAGTCAACTGGTACAGTAGTTCGCTACTTGAACACTTCTGTTCTCGGTACAGTGAACTTCAGCAACTGGTTTGGTGGCTATAAGGGCGAACCCCGTGCTTTCGAGGTTTCTGCAGTATATGGTTTCGGTTGGGGCCACGTTTTCGGTAACAACACCGTTCATGGCGTAGATGGCAACCGCAACGATTTGACTTCTAAGGCTGGTCTCGACTTCGCTTTCAACTTCGGTGGAAAGAAGCAGTGGCAGGTTTATATTGAGCCTTCTATGACTTGGGCACTCAACGGCATGCAGCAGGGCGGTACAGTTCAGTACAACATCAACTATTCTGCAGTTCAGTTGAACGCTGGTATCGTTTACAAGTTCAAGAATTCTAACGGCACACATAACTTCACTATCGCACAGCTTCGTGATCAGGCTGAAATCGATGGCTTGAATTCACAGATCAACAACCTCCGTGGTGCAGTTAATGACAAGGACGCTCAGTTGGCTGCTAAAGACAAGCAGATTTCTGATCTTCAGAAGGCTCTTACAGACTGCCAGAACGCTCCAAAGCCTGTAGCTAAGGCTGCTACAGCAACCAATCTTCAGCCTACAGTAATCTTCCGTCAAGGCAAGTCTACAGTAGACGCTGCACAGGTTGCAAGCATCGAGCTCATCGCTCAGTATATGAAGAACCACAAGGAAGCTAACGTTGAAATCAAGGGTTATGCTTCTCCAGAGGGTAGCGCTGAGGTTAACCAGAAGCTTTCTGAGGCTCGTGCT
Organism: Clostridium sp. CAG:302; assembly: GCA_963658165.1. Taxonomy (GTDB): domain Bacteria; phylum Bacteroidota; class Bacteroidia; order Bacteroidales; family Bacteroidaceae; genus Prevotella. Next base: position 8,091 of record CAVKQP010000040.1, read on the forward strand.
GAGGCAGTGAAGAACATTCTCGTTAAGAAGTACAAGATCTCTGCTGATCGCCTTACCACTAAGGGTATGGGTGCAACAGACAAGCTCTTCGAGCAGGTTGAATTCAACCGCGTTGCTACTTTCAACGATAGCACAAAAGACTAATCTATAGCATAGATAAGTTATTCAGAAAACAAATGTGGGTCTGTCCAGTTTGGACAGACCCTTTTGCGTATGTCCTCCTCGCATCTCATGAAAAAATGTACAAATGGAGTGTGTCTTTCATTTTAATACAAAAGTACTTTGTTTTCTTATTGTTTTTGAACGGAATGGCAAATATTATGCTTTTTTAGTTGGATGTTAGAGAAAAACCGATTACCTTTGCATTAAATTATAAAAAGCAATGTAATTATGAAACATCAGTTGAGAAGTGCTGTTTGCACAGAAGGTAGAAAAATGGCAGGCGCTAGAGCCCTTTGGGTGGCAGCCGGTATGAAGCATGAACAATTCGGAAAACCCATCATCGCAATAGTCAATTCTTTTACTCAGTTCGTTCCTGGACATACTCATCTTCACGAGATAGGACAGATTGTGAAGAAGGAGATAGAAAGTATGGGATGCTATGCGGCAGAGTTCAATACCATCGCTATTGATGATGGTATTGCCATGGGACACGATGGCATGCTCTATTCTCTTCCTTCGCGCGACATTATCGCCGACTCTGTGGAATACATGGTCAATGCCCACAAGGCAGATGCTATGATTTGCATTTCCAATTGTGACAAAGTGACTCCAGGCATGTTGATGGCGTCTATGCGCTTGAACATTCCTACCGTATTTTGTAGCGGTGGCCCGATGGAAGCTGGCCGGTGGAAGGGTGAGAATGCCGATTTGATTACAGCCATGATTAATGGTGGTGACAAAACGTGTAGCGATGAAGACTTGCAGAAGATAGAAAGTTGTGCTTGCCCAGGTTGCGGATGTTGCTCAGGTATGTTTACCGCCAATTCGATGAACTCGCTTACTGAGGCTATCGGACTTGCTTTGCCAGGTAACGGAACCATTTTGGCAACCCACAAGAATCGCATCCAGCTCTTTAAGGATGCCGCTCGCCTTGTCGTGAAAAACGCGTTGAAATATTACGAAGAAGGAGATGAAAGTGTGTTGCCACGCAACATCGCTTCGCGCAATGCCTTCCTCAACGCCATGACTCTTGACATTGCCATGGGTGGTAGCACCAATACCGTACTTCATTTGTTGGCAGTAGCTCAAGAAGCAGGGACAGACTTCAAGATGTCGGACATTGACCAATTGAGTCGTAAGGTGCCTTGCTTGTGCAAACTCTCACCGAATACGCAGAAATATAGTGTTCAGGAGTGTAACCGTGCAGGTGGCATCTTGGGCATTTTGAACGAACTTTCTCATGGCGGATTGATTCATGGCGAAGTGCAGCGCGTGGATGGCATGACGCTTGGTGAAGCCATGAAAATGTATGATATCACAGGCGAAACCATTGAGGCGGAAGCTGACCGCATCTATCACAGTGCACCAGGCAACAAGTTCTCTACTCAGATGGGTTCACAAGATGCCCGTTGGGAGAGTCTTGACGCAGATCGTGAGAATGGTTGTATCCGTAGTCTTGACCATGCATATACCAAGGATGGTGGTCTTGCCGTATTGTTCGGAAACATTGCCCAGGATGGTTGTGTGGTGAAAACTGCAGGTGTAGATGCAAGTCTTTGGCATTTCTGTGGTCCAGCAGTGGTGTTCGACTCACAAGAAGCTGCATGCGATGGCATTCTTGGTGGCAAGATTAAGGCTGGAGATTGCGTGGTGATAACCCACGAAGGTCCTAAGGGCGGTCCTGGCATGCAGGAGATGCTTTATCCCACATCTTATATAAAGAGTATGCACCTTGGCAAGGAGTGTGCACTTATTACTGATGGTCGTTTCTCTGGCGGTACTAGCGGCTTGAGTATTGGTCATATTTCTCCTGAGGCTGCGGCTGGTGGAAACATCGGAAAAATCAAGACTGGCGATATCATTGAGATTGATATCCCTTCACGTAGCATCAATGTGAAACTGACTGATGAAGAATTGGCTGCACGTCCGCAACAACCCGTCACACGCGATCGCGTGGTGTCAAAGGCATTGAGAGCCTATGCACAAAGTGTAAGTTCTGCCGATAAGGGTGGTGTACGTGTCATTGACTGATGCGTAGGTAAATCTTTAGAATTGTAGTTATATAAATATGATAAAAGAAAAGATAACCGGTGCAGAGGCACTGATGCGTTCGCTGAAGGATGCAGGTGTAAAGACAATATTCGGATATCCCGGAGGAGCCATTATGCCAGTGTTTGATGCCCTGTATGATTATACGAGAGGAGAGAAAAAACTATTCGATCACATCTTAGTGCGTCACGAACAAGCTGCTGCTCATGCAGCTGAAGGCTATGCCCGCGTGAGCGGTGAGGTGGGAGTGTGCTTGGTTACGAGTGGACCGGGCGCTACCAATACGCTCACTGGCGTGGCAGACGCAATGATGGACTCTACTCCTATTGTGGTTATTGCTGGTCAGGTGGGCGTGGGCGCATTGGGTACAGATGCTTTCCAAGAGGTAGACCTTGTTGGATTGGCACAACCCATTTCCAAATGGAGCTATCAGATACGTCGTCCAGAAGATATCGCTTGGGCTGTGAGCCGTGCTTTTTACATCGCACGTTCAGGTCGCCCCGGTCCAGTCGTGCTTGACTTCCCCAAGAATGCTCAGGTGCAGACCACGGAATGGGAACCAGTACATGTTAACTCTATTCGTAGCTATGATCCTTATCCTCAACTTGATAATCAAGCAGTTGAAGCTGCTGCCGCCCTTATCAATGAAGCCAAGAAACCCCTTGCCTTAGTGGGACAAGGAGTGGAACTTGGTGACGCGCAGAGTGAACTCGTTGAGTTCTTGGAGAAAGCAGATATCCCAGCAGCTCGCACGCTGTTAGGTCTTTCGGCATTGCCTACGGATCATCCGTTGAATATGGGCATGCTTGGCATGCATGGCAGTTATGCTCCCAATGTGAAAGAGCAGGAGTGTGATGTGCTCATTGCTATCGGCATGCGTTTCAGCGATCGTGTGACCGGACGTCTTGACACCTATGCCAAGCAAGCTAAGGTGATACATCTTGACATTGATAGTTCAGAGATTGATAAGAATGTGAAGACTACTGTTGCCGTAGTGGGCGATTGTAAGAAGTCGCTTCCTGCTATTACTCGTTTGCTGAAGAAGAATGTACATCGTGAGTGGCGAGAAAGTTTCCGTACCTATTTTGATATGGAAAACGAAAAGGTTATACAGCCAGCCATTCATCCTCAGGCAGGACCTTTGTTAATGGGTGAGGTTGTTAATGCTGTAGCTGAGGCAACAAAGGGTGACGCTGTGATGGTGAACGATGTGGGTCAGAACCAGATGTTCTCTAGCCGTTATTTCAAATATCATACGAAGCGCTCCATTGTGACCAGTGGAGGACTTGGCACGATGGGCTTCGGACTGCCTGCAGCTATTGGTGCTAAGTTTGGCGCTCCCGACCGCACCGTGTGTTTCTTCACGGGAGATGGCGGCTTTCAGATGAGCATACAAGAGTTGGGCACCATCATGGAGCAGCAGCCTGCCATCAAGATTTTCTTGCTCAACAACAATTATTTGGGCAATGTACGCCAATGGCAAGACATGTTTTTCAACAAGCGCAAGTCGTTCACCAAGATGCTGAATCCAAGCTATGAAGGCATTTGTCAAGCATATGGCATCACCTATCATGTGGTGACCGATCGCGCCAACCTTGCCGAGCAGATACGCAAGACGCTTGAGGCAGATGGACCAGCATTGCTCGAATGTGCTGTCAAGGAAGAAGACAATGTGCTTCCGATGACGAGTCCAGGTAAGAGTGTAGACGAGATGATGCTTGAAATCAATCTTTAACGGTGCTTGTGCATCATTAATCACAACGAAATGGAAAAGAAACTATATACATTGTTGGTCTATTCGGAGAATATTGCTGGTATTCTGAACCAGATAACGGCTGTGTTCACCCGTCGTCAGGTAAACATTGAGAGCTTGAACGTGTCGGCATCAAGCATCAAGGATATCCACAAATATACCATCACCGCATGGAGCGACGAAGACCAAATACTTAAGATTACCAAGCAGATAGAGAAGAAAATCGATGTAATCAAGGCGGACTATTATACCGACGATGAGATTTTTATCCATGAAATAGGTCTCTACAAGATTTCGACTCCGATTTTGCTCAACAATCCTGAGGTGTCGCGCACCATTCGTAAGCACGATGCCCGCATGATGGAGGTGAATCCCACCTATAGCACCGTTCTCCTTGCCGGACTGACCGAAGATGTTACCGATCTCTATGCATGTCTCGATGAGTTCGGATGTCTGCTTCAATATTCCCGTTCTGGTCGTATCGCCGTAACTCGAAGTTTTGATGAGCCGATAAGCGATTATCTTTATCAGCAAGAAAACAAGGAAGATGAATTTGCTAAGTAAGGTAGGAACATACGAGTTTGTGGCGGAGCCGTTTCATTGCGACTTCTCCCATCGGTTGTTTATGGGGCATTTGGGCAATCATCTGCTTAATGCTGCCGACTACCATTCCAACGACCGGGGATATGGCATGAACTATCT
>CAVKQP010000041.1:0-12553 GCA_963658165.1 Clostridium sp. CAG:302
AGAAGGTGAAGTGCAACTTCCGCACAATGGGCAAGAAGTTTGGCAAACTGATGAAAGGCATTGCCGCAGCCATGGGCGCACTCAGTCAGGAAGAGATTGCTGCTCTCGAAAAGAATGGCGCGATGACCCTCACAGTGGAAGGCAACGAGGTGACCGTTGAGGCAGCCGATGTGGAAATCATCAGCGAGGACATTCCCGGATGGCTCGTGGCAAACGAAGGCAACCTCACCGTGGCACTCGAGGTGGCACTGACCGACGAACTCCGCAACGAAGGTATGGCGCGCGAACTCATCAACCGCATCCAGAACCTGCGCAAGGAGACCGGACTGGAGATTACCGACCGCATTGTGGTGACCGTTTCTCCCAAGGACGAAACCGACAAGGCGATTGCCGCCTATGGCGACTACATCAAGAGTCAGGTGCTCGCCGACACAATTACGGTGGCAGAAAACGACGGAGCGGAAACCGAATTCGACGACTTCACTCTCCGTATCAAGGTAGAAAAACAAGGATAAACCCAATGGCAACGGCACGCATCCGATTCATGACGATGCGTGCCGAGCTAATATATTACTGACTTTATTTACTAAAACAATCTGATTATGAGCGAGAAAACACGTTATAGTGATGCAGAACTTGAAGAATTCCGCGAGATTATTAACGAGAAACTGCGCCTTGCCCGTCGCGATTACGAAGCCATGATGCGCCAGTTGATGAACGCCGACGGAAACGATACCGACGACACATCACCCACCTATAAGGTGTTGGAAGAGGGTAGTGCTACCCAGTCGAAGGAAGAACTCATCCAGTTGGCAGGTCGCCAACAGAAATTCATTCAAGGTCTGAAGGCCGCTTTGGTCAGAATAGAAAACAAGACATACGGCATAGACAGGATGACGGGCGAGCTTATCCCTAAGGAGCGGCTCCGCATCGTGCCCCACGCAACGTTGAGTGTGGCATCAAAGCAGGCAAGAAAAAGATGAATGGAATGAAACTTCACATGTCGAGAAGCATGATGGCAAGCCTTATTGTGGTGGCCATCTTGCTTGTCGACCAACTCATAAAAATATGGGTAAAGACCCACATGGCCATTGGTGATGACATCCGCATCGCCGATTGGTTCTATATTAGCTTTGTCGAAAACAACGGCATGGCGTATGGTATCACGTTTATCAACAAGCTCGTGTTGAGTCTGTTGCGCATTGTTGCCGTGTGCTTCATCGGTGTCTACATTCATCGTCAAGCCAAGGTAAAGGCATCTTGGGGATACATTGCTTGTCTGTCTATGGTGCTCGCAGGAGCGGCAGGAAACATCTTCGACAGCATGTTCTACGGACTGTGCTTTTCCGAATCGTCCTTCTACGCCGTTTCATCTTACGTAGGTTTCGGTAATGGCTATGCCCCTTTCCTGATGGGAAAAGTAGTCGACATGTTCTATTTCCCCATCATCCGCACCACCTATCCCGCATGGGTGCCGTTCAAGGCAGGCGAGCCATTCATCTTCTTTAGCCCCATCTTCAACTTTGCCGATGCCTGTATTAGTGTCGGTGTGGTGGCATTGCTGCTGTTCTTCCGCAAGGAATTGTCACAACTGTCGTTCTCTCTGACAGACAAGAAGAAGGAGAAACGCGATGATAACGCCGAACAAGAGGAAAAGAAATGAAAAGATTGTTGCCCTTATTTCTGCTGATTGCTACACTCTACGCCTGCAAACCGCAGGTGCCGAGCGACTATCTGCAGCCCCGAGAAATGGAGGATATCCTCTACGACTATCACTTGGCGCAGGCTATGGCACGTCAGCAGGCAGGCGAGAAAGGCATTTCGGAAGAGATGTATCAGATAGCCTATCGTGAGGCAGCATTGCAGAAGCACGGCGTCACCGAGGCGCAGTTTGATTCCTCAATGGTCTACTATCAGCGACACACGGAGCGGTTGAAGGGCATCTATGAGAACTTGGCGAAGCGTCTCACGGCAGAAGCCCAGTCGTTGGGCGCCTCCGTCGATGATGCCAACTCCTTGGGCGACCTCACTGCCACGGGCGACACTGCCAACGTGTGGCGTGGAGAACGCTCGTTGGTGCTCTCGCCCGATGCCCCGTTCAACCACTATTCGTTTAGCATAGAAGCCGATTCGTCGTTCCACAAGGGCGACCGATTCATCCTCAACTTCAAGTCGCAGTTCATCTATCAAGATGGTATGCGCGACGGAGTGGCATACGTAGCCGTTACGTATGACAACGACAGTGTGGCTACCAGCATCGTCCACGTGATGTCTGACGGCAAGCAAAGTCTGCGCATCGAAAACTTCAAAGGCCTGGGCATCAAGTCTATCAAGGGCTACTTCGTTCTGACGAAAAGCACGGAGAGCACGTCGACCACCACCTTGCGACTGATGTTTATCACGCAGATCAGTCTGATACGCGTGCATCAAGACATCAAACCTGTGGAAGAGAAGGCACCCGCCGATTCCTTATCCACCACCTCTACACTCGCCGATAGCACCCATCGTCCCGTTGCGCCTACGCCACCCGAAGGAGTACTACCGCCCCGAAACGGGCGTATGCCGCTTCCCCCCAATCGCGTTCCAACTCCCCAAAAACCTTAAGGATGGAAGACTTGAGACGCGTGGGAGCGCACTATGTGGAAACCGAGAGCGGCACACTGAAGCAGTGTGTGGTAGAAATCATGGGCAGTAGGGTAGTGAACTACTACACATTCACCGACGAACTGCCCCTCACCGAATGGTTGGGCGGCACCATCACCTTACAGCGTGATGACGAGGGAACGCTGCAAGCCTGGCAAGAAGGAAAACTATTAAAACAAATATAGACAATATGTTAAGTGTAAACGAACTCGAAGATCAACTGATCGATCTGTCGTTCGCTGAAGATATCGGCGACGGCGACCATACAACCCTTTGTTGCATACCCGAAGACGCCATGGGTAAGTCACACCTACTGATCAAGGAAGACGGCGTTCTCGCCGGTGTAGAAGTGGCAAAGCGCGTGTTCAATCGCTTCGATCCCACCATGCAGGTGGAAGTGCTCATCCAGGATGGTGCCCGTGTAAAGAAGGGCGACATCGCTATGGTGGTCACTGGCAAGGTGCGCTCTCTGCTTCAGACGGAGCGACTGATGCTCAACATCATGCAGCGCATGAGCGGTATCGCCACGATGACCGCCGTGTATGTAGATCGTCTCAAGGGAACCCACACCCACGTGCTCGACACCCGCAAGACCACACCGGGCATGCGCATGCTCGAGAAGCAGGCTGTGAAGATAGGTGGTGGCATGAACCATCGCATCGGTTTGTTCGATATGATCTTGCTCAAAGACAACCATGTCGACTTTGCCGGCGGCATTGAAAACGCCATCAACCGCTGCCACGAATATCTCAAGGAGAAAGGCATGGACCTCAAGATAGAAATAGAGGTGCGCAATTTCGACGAGTTGCAACGCGTGCTCAACTGTGGCGGCGTGAACCGCATCATGCTCGACAACTTCACAGTGGCAGACACCAAGAAGGCAGTAGCCATGATTGGCGGCAAGTATGAAACCGAATCGAGTGGCGGAATCACCCTCGACACCATCCGTGACTATGCTGAAGCTGGTGTCGACTTTATCTCTGTAGGGGCGTTGACCCACTCTGTTAAGGGATTGGATATGAGTTTTAAAGCATGCTAATGATGATGAAGAAGACCATACTGTCAGCACTGCTGTTGGGCATAACCGCCTATGCCAGTGCGTGCACCAATTTCATCGTGGGCAAGAAAGCCTCTGCCGACGGTTCTGTGATTTGCAGTTACAATGCCGATGACTACGGCATGTTCATCGGTCTTTGCCACTTCGCTGCTGGCACCCATGCCAAGGGCGAGATGCGCCAGATTGTAGACTGGGACACGAAGGTGGTTCATGGCGAGATCCCAGAAGCCCCCGTCACCTATAATGTGATAGGTAACATCAACGAATATCAGGTGTCAATCGGTGAGACCACCTATGGTGGCCGCGAAGAAATGGTCGACACCACGGGCATTATGGACTACGGGTCACTCATCTATGTAGCGCTGCAACGTTCTAAGACTGCTCGCGAAGCCATCAAGGTGATGACCTCGTTGGTGGAGAAATATGGATATAACAGTGAAGGCGAGACCTTCACCATCTGCGATCCCAACGAAGCATGGATCATGGAGATGATGGGTAAAGGACCTGGCGGTCATGGTGCCGTGTGGGTGGCAGTGCGCATCCCCGACGATGCCATCTGTGCTCATGCCAACCAGAGCCGCATACGCAAGTTCATGCAGTATGACAAGAACAGCGTACTCTACTCGAAAGACGTGGTGAAGTTTGCCCGTAGCAAGGGCTGGTATACCGGCAGCGACAAAGACTTCGACTGGCAAGCCACCTATGCAAAGGCCGATTTCTCGGGTCGTCGCTTCTGTGAAGCACGTGTGTGGAGCTTCTTCCGCCATTTCGACAAAGGCTTCGACCGCTATCTTCCTTGGGCTGAAGGCAAAGACCCCAACGCAGAACAGATGCCGTTGTGGATTGTGCCCGACCGAAAGGTAAGCGTGCAGGATGTGGAAGCATGCATGCGCGATCACTATGAAGGTACGGCACTCGCCCTCGACAACGACCTGGGTCAGGGCGTATGGCAGATGCCTTATCGTCCCACACCGCTCACCTACAAGGTAGACGGCAAGCAGTATTTCAACGAGCGCCCCACCAGCACCCAGCAGACGGGCTTCTCCTATGTGGCACAACTCCGCTCTTGGTTGCCTCGTGAGATTGGTGGTGTGCTGTGGTTCGGCAACGATGATGGCAACATGGTGGCTTATACGCCCATCTATTGTGGCAACACCGTGCAACCCGAATGTTACAATACGCCAGGTGCCGACGCCGTGACGTTCTCCGACAAGAATGCCTATTGGGTGTGCAACTGGGTGAGCAACATGGTCTATCCACGCTACTCCATGATGTTCCCCTCCCTGCGCGAGGTGCGCGATTCGCTCGAACAGCACTATTTCGCCCGTCAGCCTGAAGTGGAGAAAGAGGCACAACGACTCTACAACGAGAGTCCAGCGAAAGCCATCAAATACCTCAACGACTATAGCAACAGCGAGGCTCAGCAGATGTTGGCACGTTGGAAGCAACTCGCCATCTATCTCATCGTGAAGTATAACGATATGGCAGTGAAGCCCGAGAAGGATGGAAAGTTTGAGCGCACTGCCACAGGCATTGGTGCACCCGTGAAGCGTCTGAGTTTCCCAGAGCCTGTCGCACGTGAGCTGGTGAAGCAGACGGGTGACAAATATGCCGTTCCGCAGCAATAATACAACACACACTGATGATGGAAAACCATTCACTCCATACATATCTTGACGAGATAGGACAGCAGTCACTGCTTTCTGTCGAGGAAGAACAGGCTCTTGCCAAGCAGATAGGCGAGGGGAGCCGAAGGGCACAAGACCAGTTGGTCACTGCCAACCTCAAGTTTGTCGTAGCCATAGCCCGCCAGTATCAAGGCAAGGGACTGGACATCGACGACTTGGTGGAAGAGGGTAACATGGGTATGATCAAGGCTGCGGGCAAGTTTACACCCGTGGTGAAGAAGCGTTTTGTGGTCTTTGCCACACCCTATATCCGCAAGGCAATCGATCGTGCCATCGACCAGCAGACCTCGCTCTATAAGATTCCGAAGGATGCCGACACGGTGTTGGAACGCAAGATAGGCCGTCCACTTTCCACCGACGAGCAGTTGGGGTCGAAGTCGGGCGTCACCTTGATGAGTGTGTTGTCCGATCCTGCAGCCCAGCATCCCGACGATGCGCTCGTGGAGAAGAACGACCTCGAAGCCGTGAAGCTGCGTTTGTCAGTGCTCGATGACCGCTCTCGCCAGGTGATGGCCTATTACTACGGCATAGATGCCGACCACCTCACCATGGCAGAGATAGGCGAACGCATGGGTTTGAAGCGTGAGCGTGTGCGCCAGATACGCGACAAGGCGTTGCGCAAACTGCACAAGAAATAACCACACCTTATTATATTTAGGTTACCGATTCCATATAATCGGATAACAACCTCATTAGCCGAAAGGCGGGCAATACTCACATTTAGGTATGTATTGTCCGCCTTTTTCATTTTTCTAGCCGCAGTATCACTCTTTTAGGTAGGTATAGGCATGTTGTTTTTGTTTAATTTTTACTATTTTTTAGGTATTGCCGCTGTCTTATTTTCGCAATACCTTTGCACTCGTTAAATTAAATACAAAAACGAAAAGATGATTAACAAACTCTTTCTTATGACATTGAGTATGCTGGCAGCTACCACGTCGGTGGTGGCTGAGACCGAAACAGAGTCGGCACCAGCAGAAGCCGTTAAGACGCAAAACAAGGCGAAGTCGAGCGAAGACTTCCAGAAATGGCGCATTGGAAGCTATGGTGAGATGCTTGCCACCTTTAAAGATTATGGAGTAAACCGCTTCTACGGAAGTAGTAAAGGTAATACGAAGACCAATCACAACGAGATTTCCATACCTCGTTTCATCCTGCAGGGTGAATACAAGATTACTCCGAAGTGGATTCTCGGAGCCGAAATCGAGTTCGAATCAGGCGGTACAGGTTCTGCCATGGAGCTGGAAGCGCAGTCGGGCAGTGAGAATGGAGAATATGAAACAGAGATGGAAAAGGGTGGAGAAGTGGCTCTTGAGCAGTTCCATATCACCCGTTTGATTACTCCAGCCTTCAATGTTCGTGTGGGTCACTTGATTATTCCTGTGGGCTTAACGAACGCTCATCATGAGCCCCTCAACTTCTTTACGGCTGCTCGTCCTGAGGGTGCCACCAAGTTGTTGGCTTCCACTTGGCATGAGACAGGTTTGGAGTTCTTCGGTTCGTTTGGCAAAGGCGTAGCCTCTTTCAACTACCAAGCCATGGTGACAGCAGGTCTGAACCCTAACGGATTTGACTGTTACAACTGGGTGCAGGGTGCGCGTCAGGGCATTCTCGAGACAGACAACTTCAGTGCACCTGCCTATACAGCAAGACTAGACTGGACTGGCGTTCCCGGTCTGCGCGTTGGTGCATCGTTGCTCTATAACCCTAATGCGGGCAAGAACTCAGATAAGTTGATTACTTACAAAAATTTGAATGATATCAACGTGCTCATCTACTCGTTCGATGCACAGTATGAGAACAAGTATGTGACCGCACGTGCCAACTATCTCTCGGGTAATATCACCGAGACAGTAGGCATTACAGCTACCAACAGAACCTACTCAAGCAAGTCTCCTTACTCACGTATGGGACCTGTAGGCAAGCGTGCCTTGGATTGGAGCGTGGAAGTGGGTATGAACTTGAAGTCTATCTTTGCAGGCGTGGAGAAGTTCCCCGTGATCTATCCATTCGTACACTACAACTACTACAATCCTCAGGAGAAATGTGAGAAAGGATTAGTAGCAGACGCCCGCAATCAGGTGAGCCTTTGGAGCGTAGGTGCCAACTGGCGTCCGTTGCCTAACTTGGTGGTTAAGGCAGACTATACCACTCGCCAGATAGGCACCCACAAGATGTTTGGCAAGAGTGACTACAACAGCGAAAACGAATTCCGCTTGGGCGTAGCCTATATGCTTTGGTTTGCCAAGAAATAATAGAGATATCAACGAATACTAAATAATCAAAACACAATTACGATGAAAAAAATCTTCAAGCACGCAATGCTGTTCATGGCAGCTTGTACCATGGCTACAGGTATGGTTTCTTGTAGTGACGACAAGGATGAAATTGATCTAGACAACGCTGCCGACTTGGACTACAGCAAGGACTATGCTGAGCAGTGGAGCAACTACATGGTTACCGTATCAGGTCTGCTCAAGACCGATGCACAGACACTTTATGATGACTGGAACACCAGATACGCTGCTATCTTCAAGAACCATAATACCAATGAATATAATTCTGCCATCAGCTGTGTAGAGCAGATCTTGGATGGTTGTAGCGACATTGCCAACGAAGTGGGCGACTCTAAGATTGGCGACCCCTATGCAAAGTACACCAGCGGTAAGACTACTGAAGCCCTCTACGCCGTAGAGTCTTGGTATAGCTGGCACTCTCGTGAGGACTATAGAAACAATATCTATTCTATCCGCAATGCTTACTATGGCACACGTGATGGTTCTATCAGCGCAAATTCTCTCTCTTCAGTGCTCAAGGCAAAGAATCCTGAAATGGATACAAAGGCAAAGCAGTTGATTGATGCTGCCGCTACTGCTATTTGGGACATTACGCAGCCTTTCCGTAACAACATCAATACAAACGAAACGAAGGAAGCTATGACTGCATGTGCCAACCTCAAGGATTTTATCGTTCAGGAGTTGAAGCCTTATTTCCAGGCTAACATCAACGACGACGCTACACTCGATCCAGTCGTTACACAGTATGTAGACGCAGTGGTAATGCCTACCTATAAGGAACTTGCAGAAAAGAATGCTGCCCTCGACGAAACAGTTCGCACTTTCAAAGCTAATCCTTCACAGGACAACATGAATGCATGTGCCAAAGCTTGGTTGGCAGCTCGTCAGCCATGGGAAACCAGTGAGGCATTCCTCTTCGGTCCTGTTGATGAGTTGGGTCTCGACCCCAACATGGATAGCTGGCCACTCGACCAGAAGCAGATCGTACAGATCTTGAAATCGCAAGACTTTACTAACCTAAACTGGAAAGAAGGTCAGAGCGACGACAAGATTGAAAGTGCTCAGTCACTGCGTGGCTTCCACACATTGGAATACCTGATCTTCAAGGACGGAGAAGCTCGTAAAGTGAAATAAGCAGACGTTATTAATACGATAAAATACACAAGATGCGGAGATGGGATTATAATCCCATCTTCGCTATTGTGCTGAAAAGGAAAAACAAACAAAACAAAGACATGATGAACAAATTCCTGCATTATCCATTGCTGCTCGCTGCGCTGGTAGCCTTCGGTTCTTGTACCGACGACGAAAAGCTCGACGTGACGGACATCACCGTGCCCGATGGCTATGCGTTGTCTGCAGGTACAGCCACCGGATTCTACAATTCGTCGGTGGCCTACGACCAAGATGCCAGCTGGGTGTCGGGAGCTTACACTTCCCGTTTCAACTCCGGCGACAAACTGTATGACAATGTGAAATCGTCGAACAATAATGGCCACGGTGGTGGACTCGGTCCTGTGTATGCGGGCTATTCTTGTGGTAGTTGCCACAGAAATGCCGGACGTACGGAGCCGACCTATTGGACGAATTTCAAAAACCGCACAGACAACACAAGCGATGAGTTTGATGGCTCAGGCCAATACGGCTTCACGTCGTCGCTCATCTATATCACCCGCAAGAACGGAACCTTCTTCCCCAACTATGGACGTGTGGTTCACGACCAGTCTATCTATGGCGTGAAGCCTGAGGGCAAGTTGAAAGTGAGAATCGACTCTACGGAATACTACTTCCCCGATGGCGAGAAATACACACTCTGCGTGCCGAAGTTTACCATCACCGAGTGGTATGCAGAGGAAATAAAACCCGAAGACCTCTTCTGTACAGTACGCGTGCCGCTGCGCCACGTAGGCATGGGCCAGATGATGGCTATCGACCGCAACGAGATCGAAGAGCTCGCCAAGAAGAGTAACTATCCCGAATGGGGCATCAGCGGACGCTGCAACTATGTGACCGAAAAGGGTGTGAAGCAACTCGGACTGTCGGGCAACAAGGCGCAACATGCCGACCTCACCGTGGAGCTCGGCTTCTCCAGCGATATGGGTATGACCAACAGCCGCTATCCAGAGGAGATTTGCGAGGGACAGTCGCAGATGAAAGACGGTTCGATGATGGGTCTTTCCTATCAGCAACTCGACTGTACCACTGAAGATATGGAAGACGTAGACCTCTATATGCAGTGTCTCGCCGTACCGGCACGACGCAACGTGAACGACCCCGACGTGATTGCAGGCGAAAAGCTCTTCTATCAGTGCGGATGCCATCTATGCCATGTGGTGACCCTTCACACCCAGAAGCGAGGCAGCACACTGCTCGCCGGAACAACGTTGCCTTGGCTTGGCGGACAGACTATCCATCCATATTCCGACTTCCTGCTCCACGATATGGGCTCTGAAATCATGGGTGTCGGTCTGAACGACAACTTCGTGAGCGGACTGGCACGCGGCAACGAGTGGCGCACCACACCGCTTTGGGGCATCGGTCTGCAGAAGAAGGTGAACGGACACACCTATTTCTTGCATGACGGCCGTGCCCGCAACTTTGTAGAAGCCATCATGTGGCATGGCGGAGAAGGCGAAGCCTCGAAAAACAAATTCAAGAATCTATCCAAGAAACAACGCGATCAGCTCGTACAGTTCCTTTGGTCTCTATAATAATATCAACAACAAGAACAATGAAAAACAATAGAATATTTGCCATTGCAATGGCGTCCTTGCTTTCTACGGCTGCTTTTGCCGAAACGGAAACGAACGAAGTGATTACCCCAGAACCCGACAATGCTCCCATGGCTAAGTTGGATATGGAAAACGGTGTGTTGCCTATCGCTGACGACAGAGGTTTTACCCTTCAGTCTAAAGACGGCAACTTCGTGTTCAAACCCTATCTGTATATCCAGAGCACCCTCAATTTCAGATATTATGACGACGAGGGACTCGACAAGGCATACAACCAAGACAATATCGCTAATTCAGGTTTTGCCATGCCTTATGCCATCATCGGCTTCACCGGTAAGGCGTTCGGCAAGATCGACTACAACGTGAGCATCAATGCCGCTGCATCGGGCGGCAATGTGCTGCAGCAGGCTTGGATCGACTATGCCGTAAGTCCTGCACTGCGCTTCCGTGCAGGTAAGTTCAAGACTCCCTATACCCACGCTTATCTTACTACCTTGGGCGAGACCCTCTTCCCACAGGTGCCCACCTCACTGACCGCTACGAGCATTATGCCATATTCGCTCAACGCTGTGACTCCTACTATCGGTACTGGCTTTGATCTGGGCTTCGAGGTACACGGTATCATCAACAACAAGTTTGGCTACGAAGTGGGATTGTTCAACGGAACAGGTTCTTCAGTGAACAGTGCTACCAAGGGCTTTAGCGATGACAACCACTTCCCCTCATTGCTCTATGCAGGTCGTCTGACCTATATGCCCAATGGTCCGATGCCGATGACGCAGGGTAATGCCAAGATGCTCAACCTCGACAAGATGCTCATCGGCGTGAGCGCTAACTATAACAATGAGGCTGAAAGCGAGAGTACCAACGACTTCCGTGCCGGACTTGAGTTTGCATGGTTGAAGAACAGATGGTATTTCGCAGCAGAGGCTTACTATATGCATGTGGGATTCACCAAGCGCCAGAAGATTGACGAGACCTATAACTATTGGGGCGCCTATGCACAGGCAGGCTATTTCGTGGCTCCTCAGTGGCAGGTGGGTCTGCGTTATGACTTCATGGACCGCAACGGAACGACCAAAGACGGATTCCTCAACATGCCCGCAGCAGTGGTTAACTACTTCGTACCGAAGACCAATCTGAAGCTTTCTGCCATGTATCAGTTCATCGGCCGTACAGGTCACGACACCCAGTTGGACCGCGACCTTGACGACCTCGGCATCTCCACCCACACTGCATGTATCATGATGCAGTTCGCATTCTAATCAACGCATTATTCGTAGAAGTCAATGAAACACTATATTTTCGTTTCGCTTTTGGCAGCAATGATAGGTTTGTCGGCTTGCGACGATGGTAGCATCTATAAGAATGTGGATGTTGACACATCGGGAAGGTCGGTCAAACTCAACGCTCAAGTCACTGGTTTGGGCGATTGGCCAGAAGATTATATGATAGCTCTTGCCGGTTTTGTGGAAGGAAGCGATTATGCCGCCATCACCAAGGAGCTGAGAGCCGATGCCAATGGCAACGTGGCGATGGTGATGAACAACATTCCCGACAAGGTGAACAGTGTGCAACTGTGTGTGCTCGACCGCCTTCGCCGCCATGTGCTCACCCTTAAGGAAGCCGACATCGAGGGCATCCGCGACACCATCCGCATGGATCTCGGCACGTATGACGTCAGTATGTTTGGTGCCATCCAGCAGCAGTTCCTCAACACCACATGTGTGAACTGCCACGGAGCGAGCAACCACTCTGCTGCCGGACTCAACCTCACCGAAGGCAAGGCATATGCCGACATGGTCGGTGTAGACTCGAAGCGCGTGAGCGGACACAAGATTGTAGCAGCCGGCGATGCCGCCAATAGCGTGCTCCACATGGTGCTCAACCAAGAGAGCGTGGATGGCATCAGCATGGCCCACTTCGATCTCGTGTCGGAACAAAACGCCAAGACCATCCTTCCCATCATAGACAGTTGGATTAACAATGGTGCTAAATAATCTTCAGAAGAACACACATATTGATATGAACACATTGAATACATTACAATTCGATAAGGCACATGCCGATATCTTTAAGTTTGACAACGGCACAGAGGTGTCGGAATACCACGTGATGGTGCACATAGACGACTGC
>CAVKQP010000042.1:0-12547 GCA_963658165.1 Clostridium sp. CAG:302
ATAAAACACCATTTTATAGATCGTAAGTGGCATATTTATGAATATCAAAGAGCACTTATAGTTCCGCTGAAGCTATGTTCATTTGAATTCGAGCGTCAATTCACCGCCAAGGAGATTGTATGAACGGCGATGAAATGGGGTAATTCCATAATCTCTGATAGCTTCACGATGCTTCTTAGTCGGGTATCCTTTATTGCTCTGCCAGTCATATTGTGGATATTTCAAAGCTAAGTCATCCATATAATCATCGCGATAGGTCTTGGCAAGAATACTTGCTGCGGCAATAGACTGGTAACGGCCATCACCCTTGATGATGGTCGTATGGGGTACATCATGATATGATTTAAATCTATTTCCGTCGACAATGATGGCTTGCGGTCGCACTTGAAGCTGGTCGAGGGCACGATGCATTGCCAGAAAACTTGCGTTCAAGATATTGATTTTATCGATTTCATCGGGCGATACGATACCTATTGCCCATGCAACGGCATCATGCTTTATCTGTTCACGTAGGGCATAGCGCTTCTTCTCTGATAACTTCTTGGAATCGTTCAAGTCGGGATTATCATAGTCGGGCGGCAAAATGACAGCCGCAGCAAAAACGCTTCCCGCCAAGCAACCGCGGCCAGCCTCATCGCAACCAGCTTCGATTAAATCGGTATAAAAATGCGGTTCAAGCATATCGAATGGATAAAAATGAAGCGTGTGCCCTAAAACATTTGGGCAACACGCTTTACGCCTGCCACAAGGGCATCTATTTCTTCTTTCGTATTATAGAGCGCAAATGAGGCTCTCACCGTACCTTGAATACCCAAGCGAATCATCAAAGGTTGTGCACAATGGTGACCCGTGCGAACAGCTATGCCGAGACGGTCGAGCAAAGTGCCCATGTCAAGGTGATGGATATCTCGAACGAGAAAACTAACCACAGCATCTTTGCGAGGAGATTCGCCAAAAAGTCTGATTCCATCGATTGTTTTCATCTGCTGCATGCAGTATTCCGTAAGTTCTTGCTCATGCTTCTGGATGTTGTCCATACCGAGTGCAGAAACGTAATCGAGTGCTTTGGCAAGTCCATGAGTGGCAACATAGTCGGGTGTGCCAGCTTCAAACTTAAACGGAAGTCCTTGGAATACCGTTTTTTCAAAGCTCACACTTTCTATCATCTCTCCACCGCCTTGATAGGGAGGAAGTCGGTCAAGCCAGTCTTCTTTACCATAAAGCACACCGATACCCGTAGGACCATATATCTTATGACCGCTGAAAACAAAGAATTCACAGTCAAGGTCTTGCACGTCAACCTTGAAATGCGGAGTGCTTTGTGCCCCATCGACCATTACAGGGACATCATGAGCATGGGCAATACGGATCATTTCCTTGACGGGATTGACCGTGCCAAGCACATTGCTCACCTGAGTTACGCTTAATAGTTTGGTACGTTCGGTAAACATTTCCTCGAATTCATCGAGATTTAGTTCACCATTATCTGTCATGGGAATCACCTTGAGAGCGATACCTTTCTTAGCGGCTTGTAACTGCCAAGGTACGATATTGGAGTGGTGTTCCATCGTGGAAACAATCACTTCATCGCCCTCTTTGAGAAACTCCTCACTAAAGGACGAGGCGACAAGGTTAAGTCCTTCAGTCGTTCCTCGGGTGAAAACTACCTCGTTTGTAGTACGGGCGTTAATGAAACCACGCACTGTTTCGCGAGCTGCCTCGTGCAAATCGGTCGCCTGCTGTGACAAGTAATGCACACCACGATGCACATTGGCATTCACATTGAGATATTCATTGCGCATCGCATCCAGCACGCAAAGGGGCTTTTGGGTGGTTGCGGCATTGTCGAGATAAACAAGGGGATGACCATATACTTCTCTCGATAAAATGGGGAAATCTTGGCGCACTTTCTGTATGTCGTACATTCTCTTACCTCCTTACTATCTTATTTGCAAAGCTTACATCCTTCGCACTTGCTCAACTCTCCACGGAAGCGTTTCTCCACCAAATAGTGTAGACGATCGCGAAGGGGTTCCAGACGAATCTTGTCAATCACTTCATTGATAAAGGCAAACTCCAAAAGCAACTTTGCCTCGCGTCGATTGATGCCACGCTGTTCCATATAAAAGAGTGCTTGGTCGTTGAGCTGACCGACCGTTGAGCCATGTGAGCACTTCACATCATCGGCATAGATTTCGAGCATCGGTTGGGTGTACATACGTGCAGTCTTGGTTGCACAAAGGTTTTGGTTCACTTCATCCGATGTAGTTTTCTGTGCGCCTTGACGCACCAACACTCTACCAGCAAAAGCACCCGTGGCAGTATCATCGAGCACATATTTGTAAAGTTCATGACTTGTACAATGCCCTACCTTGTGGTCTATGAGCGTATTGTTGTCTACATGTTGTTTCTTGTCGGCTATCACACATCCTGAAAGGCTACATTCTGCTCCCTCGCCATTGAACACAAGGTCGGTACGATTACGGGTGACGCCGTTATGCAGCGTGATAATGTTGTGGTTGACACGACTATTCGCTTGCTGGTCTATATAAAGGTTGCTGAAGCGCACGTTTTTCGCATGAGTTTCCTCCAAGCAATACAAGTCTAAAGATGCATTGTCTGCCACATAAGCCTCTATCACCTGTGTAGTGAGGAAGTTGCGGTTGTCGGCAGCATGGTCACAGAAAAGGAACTTAGCCTCGGCACCCTCGTCCATCACAATCAACACACGGCGGTTTGACATCATGTCTACATCGGAACGGAGAATATTGATAATTTGGATGGCACGGTCTACCACCACGTTTTTACCCACATGAATGAATAGTCCGTCTTGTGCCAACATCGTATTAAGGGCCGTAATAGCATCCTCTTCCGTTTTGGCAATCTTGGCATAATATTTGGCGATGAAATCGGGCTTTTCCTTTGCCACCTTTGCTAAAGAACCGATGAATACGCCCTCAGGCAATTGCGCCTTAGACTGCACTTTGTCATAGAAAGCATCGTTGACCATGAAATAGAGTGATGTGCTCAAATTGGGAACATCACAACGAAAAACCTCATAGGGGTCTACTGGAATGTCAAGACGTGACAAGTTGAGTCCGTAATTGGGCTCAAAATAGGGTGCCACGTTTGTATATTTGTAGCGTTCCACCTTGCGTGTCGGAAAGCCTAAGCACTTGAAATCGTCGAAAGCAGCATCGCGCACAGCATTCATCGGGGCGGCGCTATGCTCACAAATGAGGTCGCGGGCTTCCGTGTAAAGGTCGATATACTGCTGTTCGGCATTTGTCTTTGCTGCAGACAAGTTGTTGTTCATTATTCAGCCCTTTCCTTTACTTTTCTCCCACTTCTTCCTTAATCCAGTCGTAGCCTCTGACTTCAATTTCCTTGGCAAGTTCTGGACCTGCAGTCTTCACGATACGTCCCTGATAGAGCACATGGATAGTTTCCGGTCTAAGGATATCGAGCAAACGCTCATAATGGGTAATGACAATCGTACTGGTCTGTGGAGTCTTCAGTTTGTTGACACCTTCCGCCACGATACGCAGTGCATCGACATCGAGACCAGAGTCTGTTTCGTCAAGTATTCGCAAAGTGGGCTCAAGCATAGCCATCTGGAAGATTTCGTTGCGTTTCTTTTCTCCACCGCTAAATCCTTCATTCACACTGCGACGAGTGAACTTGCTATCCAGCTCCACAATCTTGCGCTTTTCGTTCATCAACTTCAAAAACTCGGCAGCCTTCAGTTCAGGCAAACCCTGATACTTCCGCTTTTCGTTAACAGCCGCCTTTAGGAAATTAATCATCGACACACCGGGAATTTCCACAGGATACTGGAAAGAAAGGAACAACCCCTCATTGGCACGTTCCTCGGGTTTCATCGCGAGCAAGTCTTTGCCGTTATAGGTCACCGATCCTTCTGTCACCTCATAGAGCGGATTGCCCACAAGCACAGCACTGAGCGTGCTCTTGCCCGATCCGTTAGGGCCCATCACAGCACAGGTTTCACCGTCTTTTATCGTAAGGTTAATACCTCTTAATATCTCCTTGTCGCCTATCTTGGCGTGTAAGTTCTTTACTTCAAGCATATCTATAAATACTTTGTTAGTTTTTGTTTATCCTACCGTTCCCTCCAATGACACGGAAAGAAGTTTTTGTGCTTCTACGGCAAACTCCATAGGCAACTTCTTGAGCACCTCTTTGGCATAACCATTGACAATCAGACCAACAGCTTCCTCGGTGGGAATGCCTCGCTGGTTGCAATAGAACAACTGGTCTTCCGAAATCTTCGAGGTAGTGGCCTCATGCTCAAACACAGCCGTGTCGTTGTGAACATCCATGTAGGGGAATGTGTGCGCCCCACAAGTGCTACCCAAAAGCAGCGAGTCGCAAGAACTATAATTACGTGCATTGTCAGCATTGGAAGTGGCACGCACAAGGCCGCGATATGAATTTTGGCTATGCCCTGCACTGATACCCTTCGATATGATGGTACTCTTGGTATTCTTACCCATGTGTATCATCTTGGTTCCCGTGTCAGCTTCTTGGTAATGATTGGTCACCGCCACACTGTAAAACTCAGCTACAGAATTATCGCCACGCAAGATGCAAGACGGATATTTCCACGTGATGGCAGAGCCTGTTTCCACCTGCGTCCACGAGAGTTTGGAATTAACACCACGCAGTTCACCTCTTTTCGTCACGAGGTTCAACACACCACCCTTGCCGTTTTCATCTCCTGGATACCAATTCTGCACCGTAGAGTATTTCACTTCAGCATTGTCCTTGACGATGATTTCCACAATGGCGGCATGCAACTGGTTCTCGTCGCGCATCGGAGCCGTACATCCTTCAAGATAAGACACATAAGAGTCATCATCTGCTACGATGAGTGTACGCTCGAATTGTCCTGTATTGCGGGCATTGATACGGAAATAGCTACTCAACTCCATAGGGCATCTTACACCCTTGGGTATATAGACGAATGATCCGTCGCTAAACACGGCACTATTGAGGGCAGCATAGAAATTGTCGCGATAGGGAACTACGCTCCCCAAATATTCACGCACCAAGTCGGGATACTCCTTCACTGCCTCACCGATGGAGCAGAAGATAATTCCCTTTTCTGCCAATTTGTCCTTAAATGTAGTCTTTACTGAAACAGAGTCCATGATGGCATCTACAGCCGTACCACTAAGAGCAAGTCGTTCCTCAAGTGGAATGCCCAACTTGTCAAAGGTCTTTTCGAGTTCTGGGTCTATCTCTTTGTTCTCAGGTTTCTTGGCGAGGGGGTCTGCATAATAAGATATGGCTTGATAGTCTATCTGTGGTAAACGGACATGTCCCCATGTGGGTTGTTTGAGCGTTTTCCAGTATTCAAAGGCTTTCAGTCTGAAGTCGAGCATCCATTGGGGTTCTCCTTTTTTCTTGGATATCAATCGCACGACATCTTCATTCAAGCCCTTGTCGATAATGTCAGTATGCACATCTGTCGTAAAGCCGAACTCATACTTTTGGTCTGCCACTTGCTTTACAAAAGCATTGGGTTCCGCTTTTTGGTCTTTCACCTTATTATTATCCATAATAGCTTGTTATATATTGGGCAAATAGGGACGGATAAGCGTTGTACCCGTCCCTATAAATGGATTTACAAATCTTGTGCCATGCAGAAAACATGACACGAATGTTACTACAGTTTCTGCTGAACTTCTATCTCTGTGAAGGTCTCCAAAATATCGCCGACTTGAATGTCGTTGAAGTTGACGAGGCTGATACCACACTCAAAGTTGGTAGCCACTTCCTTCACGTCGTCCTTGTAGCGTTTCAATGCGTTGATGGCAGCCGTGTGCACAACGATACCGTCGCGAACCACGCGGGCCTTGTCTGTGCGGTGAACCTTTCCTTCGGTAACGAAAGCACCGGCAACAGTTCCAACTTTAGAAATCTTGTATACCTGACGCACTTCAAGCTGACCGGTCACTACTTCTTTCTTCACCTTGTCAAGCATACCTTCCATAGCAGACTTCACATCGTCTATGGCATCATAGATCACTGAGTAGGTATTGATTTCAACGCCTTCTTGATCAGCCT
This sequence comes from Clostridium sp. CAG:302, assembly GCA_963658165.1. Lineage (GTDB taxonomy): Bacteria > Bacteroidota > Bacteroidia > Bacteroidales > Bacteroidaceae > Prevotella. The sequence goes on from CAVKQP010000042.1 coordinate 6,091, forward strand.
GCTTACGAGCAGCGCTTGAAGGACGAACCTGGAAACCAACGATAATTGCATCGGATGCATCGGCTAGGGTCACATCGCTCTCGGAGATCTGTCCCACAGCCTTGTGTATCACGTTCACCTTTATCTTTTCCGTAGAGAGTTTAATGAACGAATCGCTCAGAGCCTCAATACTTCCATCGGTATCACCCTTAACGATAATGTTGAGTTCCTTGAATGAACCGAGGGCGATACGGTGTGATATATCACTAAGCGTAAGACGCTTCTGCGTGCGCAATCCTTGTTCGCGCTGCAACTGCTGACGCTTGTTGGCTATTTCGCGAGCTTCCTGTTCTGTCTCCAGCACATGGAAGGTATCACCCGCAGTAGGAGCACCGTCCAAGCCCAAGATGATAGCGGGCTCTGATGGTCCAGCCTTCTCAATGCGCTGATTACGCTCGTTAAACATTGCCTTGATGCGGCCGAAATAGGTTCCAGCTATAACGATGTCACCTACTTTAAGCGTTCCGTTGCTCACAAGCACAGTAGACACATAGCCACGGCCCTTGTCAAGAGAAGACTCAATGATAGAACCCGTGGCCTTACGGTTGGGGTTAGCCTTCAAGTCGAGCATTTCTGCTTCTAGAAGCACCTTCTCAAGAAGTTCCTTCACACCCAAACCTTTCTTGGCACTGATTTCCTGGCACTGATATTTTCCGCCCCACTCTTCCACGAGCAGGTTCATATTGGCCAAGTCCTCACGTATCTTGTCGGGGTTAGCACCCGGCTTGTCTATTTTGTTGATGGCAAACACCATCGGCACATTAGCAGCTTGAGCATGAGCAATAGCCTCCTTAGTGGTAGGCATCACGCTATCGTCTGCCGCAATGATGATAATGGCGATATCCGTCACCTGTGTACCACGCGCACGCATAGCGGTGAAGGCTTCGTGACCTGGGGTATCGAGGAACGTGATTTTACGTCCGTCCTCCAATTTCACGTTGTAAGCACCGATATGCTGAGTGATACCACCCGCCTCACCAGCGATTACATTGGTCTTGCGCACATAGTCGAGCAACGAGGTCTTACCATGGTCTACATGTCCCATCACAGTAACAATCGGTGCGCGTGCCATCAAGTCGTTCTCGTCGTCAGCATCTTCTGTAATGGCCTCCTGCACTTCTGCACTGACGTATTCTGTCTTGAAGCCAAACTCTTCTGCCACAAGATTGATGGTCTCTGCATCCAAGCGCTGGTTGATAGACACCATGATGCCGACGCTCATCAAAGTTCCGATGACCTGGTTGACTGATACATCCATCATGGTTGCAAGCTCGCTTACTGTCACAAACTCCGTGAGCTTCAGCGTCTTGCTCTCCTTGCGCTCTGCATTCAGCTCTTCGTTGAGCTTCTCCTGAACGGCTTCGCGCTTTTCCTTTCTATACTTTGCGCCCTTCTTGTTTTGGTTCTGCTTGTTCGTGAGACGTGCAAGTGTTTCTTTCACCTGGCGTGCTACATCTTCCTCGCTCACCTCCATCGGCTTCTTGCTACGGTTACGATTTTTCTTGTTGCCGTTTTGTCCGCCGTTGTTATTATTGTTGTTATTCTTCTTGTTCTTGTTGGCGTTGGGATTACCACTGGGCTGATTGGCAGCGGCATTGATGTCCACACGTTCCTTGTTGATGCGAACGCGTTTCTTCTTGTCGCCCTTCATCTGCTGCACCTTTTCCTCACGCTCCTTACGACGCTCCTCCTTACTCTTTTTCTTCGGGCGCGTACTTTGGTTCAGTGATTCAAGGTCTATCTTACCCAACACATTCACCTTCGTAGCCAACTTCTTTTCGCTCTTCAGTGTGAATATCTTAGAGTCATTTCCCGCTGCTGCGTCCGTTGCTGCGTCCGTCGTTGCTTCAGCCTTTTCCTCTATCACAACAACTTCTTCCTGCTTGGGCTCACGCTGAGCAGGTTTCTCCACAACTACTTCCACAGGCTGCTTGGGTTGAACAGGCTTATCCTGAGTTTTCGCATTGTCTTCTTTGTTCACAACCGCTGAAGTCACTTCACCTTGGCTCTCGGCAGCAGCCTTTGGTGCGCTTTGTTCAGAAGAATCGTGAGTTGCAGATTTTGCAACAGAAGATTTCCCGATGCTGTCCAGGTCTATTTTGCCCAACGGCTTGTACTGCTGGCGCATAGAAGATGAAGTGGCAGCGCTACTACTTGCCTCTACCGACTCTTGCGTGCGCTTCTTCTCCTTCGGCTTTTTCGGGAAGAGTTTCTCGGCTTCAGTACGCACCTCCTTGTCCGACTTGAATGTCTCACAAAGCGCGTTATACTGAGCATCATTCAATTTGAAGCTCAGGTCGTTCTTCACGTCGCCCAAATTCTTCCGTTTCTCCAGGAATTCAACTGCCGTTTGAAGTCCTATATTCAATTCTCGTATTGCTTTATTTAATCTGATACCCATTCTTTCTCCTATTCTTATATTTTCTTTTTTGCGTTATTTGTGTCCGACAAGTTACTTTTCAAACTCCGCTCTAAGGACTTTCAGCACATTGTCTACTGTCTCTTCTTCAAGGTCAGCTTTTTCCACGAGCATTTCACGTGGTGCATTGAGCACATCCTTGGCGGTATCAAGACCGATGCTCTTGATCGCATCGATCACCCACTGGTCGATTTCGTCAGAGAATTCATCGAGGTAGATATCTTCGTTGGCTTCGCTGTCGTTGATCTCGCGGAACACATCTATGGTATACTCGGTCAGCATAGAAGCCAACTTGATGTTCATACCGCCACGTCCGATAGCCAATGACACCTCTTCAGGCTGGAGGTAAACCTCTGCCTTATGGTTCTCTTCATCCACATTGATGCTATTGATACGAGCTGGACTGAGTGCACGTTGGATAAACAATTTCACATTGGATGTGTAGTTGATCACATCAATGTTTTCATTGCACAGTTCACGTACGATGCCATGAACACGACTACCCTTCACACCGACACAAGCACCAACAGGGTCAATACGCTCGTCGTAGGTTTCTACTGCCACCTTAGCACGCTCTCCAGGGAGACGAGCAATACGGCGAATAGAAATCAGTCCTTCTGCTATTTCAGGAACTTCAGCCTCAAGCAAACGCTGGAGGAACAAAGGATTGGTACGAGACAAGATAATCTTCGGATTGTTGTTCTCGTTGTCCACACGAAGAATGACCGCACGTACAGCCTCACCCTTGCGATACTGATCAGCAGGAATCTGCTCACTCTTCGGAAGGATAAGCTCGTTGTTTTCATCGTCCACGAGAAGTATCTCACGCTTCCAAGTCTGATAAACTTCAGCCGAAATAATCTGACCTACGCGATCCTTATATTTGTTGTATAAAGAGTCATGCTCAAGCTCAAGAATCTTTGAAGCCAGCGTCTGACGCAAGTTCAAGATGGCACGACGGCCGAACTTGGCGAAATCCACACGCTCACTGACATCTTCTCCCACTTCATAGTCGGGTTCTATCTTGCGCGCATCCTTCAGACTGATTTCCTTATTCTCGTCTTGCACCTCGCCGTCGGCAACAACCACACGGTTACGATAGATTTCAAAGTCGCCCTTATCAGGATTCACAATGACGTCGAAATTCTCGTCACTTCCGAAAATCTTGGCGATTACGTTACGGAAACTCTCTTCCAGCACGCTCACCAATGTGGTACGGTCGATATTCTTCGTCTCTTTAAATTCCTTGAAGGTCTCGATCATATTCGGAGCTTCTTCTTCTTTCTTTAATGCCATAGCTTTTATTTGAAACTTAATAAGTATTTTGTATATTTCACTTGATCCATCTTGAATGAATGGTCCACATCGGTAAGAACAGGACGTTTCTTTCCTTCCGCCTTTACTTTCTCTTGCGTAGTAACCACGAAGTCGTTACCATCCACACTCTTCAATATGCCCTTATACTTCTTTCCGTCGGCATCAAGCACTTCCACTTCACGCCCAACAAAATTCACATACTGCTGAGGCACCTTAAAAGGTTGTCCCAAACCTGCGGAACCGACTTCCAATTCATAGTCTTCCTCATCGCGGCTCAAATGATCTTCCACATAGCGGCTCAACGCCACACAATCTTCAATCCATACGCCATCCGCATGGTCTATCTCAACGACAATCTTGTCATCAGGGCTAATCATAATGTCAACAAGGAAATAGTCCTTGTCTGCAAGCCATTCATTTACTATCGTCTTTACGACGTTCTTATCAATCATAAGTTTTAATTAAAATAAAATGAGGAACTCTCGGAGAGCTCCTCATTCCACTGAACGGTGCAAAATTACGAATAAATCTGCACACCTACAAAGTTTTTAGTATATTTCGTGCTTTTTTATCTCTATTGCCCTAAATATTTCCAATATAATACCTTACATGTTTAACTTATGGTTCAAAAATTATCGCGCACTCCACATCATCAGCAAAGCGGCCAAAATGACAACCATCAAGCCCAATGTCATAATGCCCCACATGAAGCGGAAATTAGGGTTATTTCTTTTCTTTCTCATTTTTTCCCTCCAGTATCGATTGGTATCTCGGCGTATCACCCAACAGTTTCACAGCTTCTTTCCATTGTTTGTCGTTACGCAACGTACTGCGTATAGCGCCTGCTTGATAATAATATGCGGTCATCAAATCGTTGGCTATCACCTGCTTGATTACATTCTTATGAATATCCAAGTCTTTGGAGATGTTGTGATTCAACTTCTTCTTCAGGCTCTGCAAATCATCTTTTACGTCGTCATAGTAGCCTTCAAACTTAAAGATCTTCTCCAATTCCTTCAGATATTTCTCGCTCTCTCGGTCATACGTAAAACCACTCTGAGCCACATACTTCTTGAAGTCTTCATATTCTGCGTCTGTAATCTCAAACACGTCAGGACTTGCCACCGTCGGATGTTTCCCTATGTAATCCAACTCGTAATTGTAAAGTGTCTCCGTAGAATCCCGTCCGCTCGATGCCAAATAGAAGACAATGTTGGGCAGCGAGTCGGGTTTTACTTCCACATCGGGCTTGATGCCACCGCCATCTCTCACCTCACGACCATGAAGTGTATGGAATACCTGCGTCAAAGAGTCGGGTATATGCTCTTGATAAGCCCCAGTTCCATGTCCATATTTAATAGCTTGTATACAACGGCCGCTGGGAATATAATATTTATTGGTAGTCAATTTCATCGCACCATTATAAGGCAGTTCCATCGTCATCTGCACCAATCCTTTGCCATAGGTACGAGTCCCCATCACCACCGCTCTGTCGAAGTCTTGCAATGCACCGCTCGTAATCTCACTGGCACTTGCCGTATTGTCATCCACAAGCACCACTATCGGCATCAATGTATCCACAGGCTCTGCCGTTGTCTTATAGTCATGGTTAGCCCGAGTCACCTTTCCGCGATTGCTCACCACAAGACGACCTTTCGGAACAAACAAGTTAACTATCTGCACAGCCTCTGCTTCCGATCCGCCTCCGTTTCCTCTCAAATCAAGCACAAGGCTTTTCATTCCTTGATGTTTCAAATCCAAGAAGGCACGGCGCACCTCCTTGGCACATCCTTCGGTAAACTGAACAAGATTGATATAGCCCACATTCTTATCAGGCATGCCATAATAAGGAACTGATGGCATTTGTATCTGCTTGCGCACCACTTTCACCCTTTGTGTCTTGCCCGTAGTGGGACGCTTATATTTCAAGATAAATGTGGAGCCAGGTTCTCCGCGCAAATGGTTTCTCACATAGTCCACACTCTTGCCGACCATGGTTGTGTCATCAATCGCCAATATGATGTCACCTTTCTTCAATCCCGCATCTGCTGCAGGCATATTGACATAGGGCTGGTCTATCACCACATTCTTGATTGCCAAATTATACTTGATGACCGCCCCAATGCCGGCATATTTCCCTGTCAAGAGTTGTTTGAAATCATTATTCTTTTCCTGTGGATAATATTCGGTATAGGGGTCTAGGGTGTGCAACATATAGTTTATACCATTCCCTATCACCACGTTCGGATCAAGTGAATCCACGTAAAGCATATCCAAATTTCTATAGATGGCATTAAACACTTCCAGATTCTTCGCCACTTCAAAATTATGATCCTTCCCGTTTTGTGCCATCAATGGCAACATCAACCCAAGGAGGAAGGCCGTCACTATTTTTCTCATATACATTATTATATAATAGGTATCAGTATTCACGCAAAGTCCCACTGATGGGATTTCGCTTTTTCTTTCGACTACAAAAGTACATCATTACCCCCACATACATCCCATTTCCGCTTGTTTTTTATCTAAAATTTGCCTCTCAACGAAATTTTTCGCAAAAATGTTTGGAGGATTAAAATATTCGCCGTACCTTTGCAAGCGCAATCAAGAAACAAACTTCTTTGCGAAAACAAAATGCTTCAATAGCTCAGTTGGTTAGAGCACCTGACTGTTAATCAGGGG
>CAVKQP010000043.1:0-11735 GCA_963658165.1 Clostridium sp. CAG:302
AGTTGGGTCTCTACAAGTTGAAAAGCGAGTTGGAAGACCTCAGCTTGAAGTATCTGGAGCACGATGCCTACTACATGATAAAAGAGAAGCTCAACGCCACCAAGACAGCACGCGATGCCTATATAGAGAGCTTCATCGGACCTATCCAGAAGAAACTGGAAGAGATGGGGTTACACTTCCATATGAAAGGACGCACCAAGAGCATACACTCCATCTGGCAAAAGATGAAGAAGCAGAAGTGCGGATTTGAGGGCATCTACGACCTCTTCGCCATCCGCATCATCCTCAACTCGCCGCTGGAGAAAGAGAAGATGCAGTGCTGGCAGGTCTACTCCATCATCACCGACATGTATCAGCCCAACCCCAAACGTCTGCGCGACTGGCTGTCTGTGCCGAAATCCAACGGCTACGAGAGTTTGCACATTACCGTGCTCGGTCCGGAGCAGAAGTGGGTTGAGGTGCAGATACGCACCGAACGCATGGACGAAATAGCCGAACGCGGTTTGGCAGCCCACTGGCGCTACAAGGGCGTGAAGGGAGAATCGGGACTCGACGAGTGGCTCAACAACATCCGCACGGCACTGGAAGCCAAAGACGACATGCAGGTGATGGACGAATTCAAGATGGATCTCTATGAAGACGAGGTGTTTGTCTTCACGCCTCGGGGCGACTTGTTTAAGTTTCCCAAGGGTGCAACCGTGCTCGACTTTGCCTATACCATACACTCTCGCATTGGCAACCAGTGCATTGGCGCACGCATCAACGGCAAGAATGTGCCACTTCGTCAGGAGCTACATAGCGGCGACTCGGTAGAGGTGCTCACGTCGAGCAACCAGAAACCCAAGCGCGACTGGCTCAATCTCGTGAAGACAAGCCGCGCCAAGTCGAAGATTCGTCTGGCCTTGAAAGAGACTACCGTCAAAGATGGACTCTATGCAAGGGAGATGCTCGAGCGTCGCTTCAAGAATAGGAAGATTACTACCGACGAAAGCACCATGTCGCACCTGGTGCGCAAACTGGGCTTCAAGGAGGCTTCAGACTTCTATAAAGCACTCGCCGACGAGAAGTTGGACGCCAACGAGGTGATTGATAAATATGTGGAAGTGCGCGACCACGACCAAAAAGTCAACTCGGACACCCCTGCCCGCTCGGCTGCCGACTTCGACTACGAAAACCCCAACGAGGAATATACCAACCAGAACGATGATGTGCTCACCATCGACCAAAACCTCAAGGGCGTGGACTATACGCTTGCCAAATGCTGTCACCCCATCTATGGCGACCCCATCTTCGGGTTTGTCACGCTGGGCGGAGGCATCAAGATACACCGCAAAGACTGCTCCAACGCCCCCGAACTGCGCAAGCGCTTCGGCTATCGCATCGTGAAAGCACGCTGGAGTGGCAAGGGCTCAAGCCAATATAGCAGCACGCTCAAGGTCATCGGCAACGACGACATCGGCATTGTGAACAACATCACCAGCATCATCTCGAAGGAAGAAAAGATGGTGATGCGCTCCATCAACATCGATTCGCACGACGGACTCTTCTCTGGAACGCTTACCGTACAGCTTGAAGATGCAGGACGACTAGAGTCGCTCATCAAGAAACTGCGCACCGTGAAGGGCGTGAAGTCGGTAGAACGCATCTGATATTCACCGCAAACAACAAACAAAAAAACTATGGGTCGCACCAAATACTCAGCTAAAGAAATCAAGGAAATAGGCAAACTGCTCCGCATGAAAAATGCAGCCAACCGGGGGCAACAGAAAATCATACGCCACCAACTGCGCGTGGACTATGAGTTTAACATATCAGACTTCAACGAGCCTGGCAAGGCGTTTGGTGAAGAAGAGCTGCAAGCCGCACTCCAACGCGGTGCCATACAGATACTAGACGATGCCACCATTGCCGCTATGAAAGAGAAACGGGCAAGAGACAAGGCTCGTGACGAGGCGCTGAAAGAGCAAGAAGCCATAGCTTCAGGGGAAGCCACCGACTGGAAAGACGCCATGAAAGAATGGCAGCAATGGCAAGAGCAACAATCTTAAGGACGGAAAAGCGCGAACGGCATCAGGCGAATATGCTCTGCACCACCAACATATAGACAGCCGTTCCACCGAATATAGACAACATCATCTGCCGCTTCCAAAGGTGAAGCAACACGGTAACCACAATGCCTATCCCTTCTGGTAGGCCGTGGTTGCCACCCATCACATCCACATCTTTTAGACAGTAGACCACCAGCATACCAAAAACTGCTGGCGGCAAGACTGTCGACAAATACTTCACATAGCGAGGTGTCTGCTTGCCACGAAACAACAGGAAGGGCAAGAAACGGGTCAACGCCGTTCCCGCAGCCAGCGTAGCAATGGTCATCAGTTGTTCAAGAGTCGTCATGCTGCCTTCTCCTCCACTTCAAGTTTGCTTCTCAACCCCATGAAACACAGTAGCATCATCATCATAGACGGCACCACAAAGTTGTCTTTCCCAAACAAAAACAGGCACACAGCAGAAACGATGACACCCGTCACTGCTCCCCAATGGCTCCGTTCCTTCATCCATTGCTCCACGAATATGACTACAAACATGGCGGTCATTACGAAATCGAGTCCTTTGGCATTAAACGAAATCATCGGTCCAACGAGTCCGCCCAAGGCTGCCCCGGTAGCCCAATACACATAGTTGAGCGCTGTCACCCATAGCATAAACCATCCTCGATCTACCCCTTCGGGAATATGCGCAGTGTAGTTGATGGAGAAAGTCTCGTCGCACATGCCATAGATGAGCGGCACCTTCTTCCACCCCATGCCACGGAAGCGGTCGAGCATCGAGATACCATAGAACAAATGGCGGGCACAGATGAATAGCGATATGACAAACGACTGTATCGGGTTGAACGGGCTGGTCAGCAGCTTCACTGCCACAAACTCCACCGAACCGCTAAACACAGTCATGGCCATCAACATGGGCCAATAGAAGGCAAAGCCCTGCTTGCTCATCAGCAAACCATAGGCCAACCCCATGAACCAAAAGCCCGCAAATATCGGAATGGTATAGGGGAATGCCGCACGCAATGCTACGTGCCAAGCAGACTGTTCTCTTTTCTCTTTCATCATAGACTGCAAAGTTACGGCTAATCTACCGTTGCCGCCATACCATAATCATGGCATTTTCGCACGAAAGGCACACAAAAAGAAGAAACGCATAGAAAACATCACCGACGTTTCCCATGCGTTCCCTCATGAAATATCTCACACCTTCTCATCAAATCAAGTGGTTGTCTTTCGGGAAAACCACCATGGGTTTGAAGGTCTTAGCTTCTTCAAAGTCCATCAAAGCATAGGAGATGATGATGACTTCGTCGCCCACCATAAACTTGCGCGCCGCTGCACCATTCAAACAGATGCACCCAGATCCACGCTCTCCTTTTATTATATAAGTCTCAATGCGCTCACCATTGTTGTTGTTCACTATCTGCACTTTCTCACCAGCAATCATGTTGGCGGCATCAAGCAAGTCTTCATCAATGGTGATACTGCCCATATAGTGCAAGTTGGCCTCTGTCACCGTCACACAGTGCAACTTCGACTTCAATACCTGAATCATCATTATTCCTTGTACTTTATATGGTCAATCAGGCGAATAGGTGTCTTTCCGCAATAGACTGTGATACATCCCACCACATAGGGAGAATCGTTCCAATCAGCCACATCGGTGAGCATGTTGCCGTCGACGATGGCGAAATACTCCACCTCAAGTCCGTCCACGGCATTGATAGCACTGACCACAAAGTCGTGTGTTTCCTTAACCGTATGCTTCTCTGCATAGGCAACACTCTCTTTGAGAGCCTTATAAATCTGCGGAGCGATGGCGCGTTCCTCTTTAGAGAGCAGCGTGTTGCGACTGCTGCGTGCCAGTCCGTCTTCATCACGAACGATGGGACACTCCACTATCTGCACACCCAAGCCCAAATACTTCACCATCTGCTTGATGACCGCAATCTGCTGCCAATCCTTTTCTCCGAAATATGCTTGTGTGGGGCGCACAATATAGAATAATCGGCTCACCACCTGACACACGCCATTGAAATGTCCTGGACGGTGTGCACCCTCCATCACGGTAGAGACGGGAGGGAACTCGAAATGGCGGTTATCGGGAGTAGGATACATTTCCTCCACCGAAGGCGCAAGCACGAAATCAGCGCCGCACTTCTCAAGCAGTGCACAGTCGGCTTCCAAATCGCGTGGATAGTTCTTCAAATCATTCTTGTCGTTAAACTGAGTAGGGTTTACGAATACGGACACTACCGTATAATCATTTTCCTTGACGCTCCGTTCCACCAAAGAAGCATGCCCCTGGTGAAGGGCTCCCATCGTGGGAACAAGTCCTATCTTCTTGCCTTCCTTATGGGCAACAAACAACTCATTCTGAAGGTCAACAATTTTACGAAATACTTTCATTACTTTTCCTGACGTTAAAAACGTTTTCTTAAAACAGGTGCAAAATAACAACATTTTCCTTAAATAAGAAAGAATAACTTTAAAAAAATGCCAATTATCCTACTCATTATCCTAAAAACCAAGCAAAAAGCCAACCCTCTCAACTTTTTTTTGTACCTTTGCACCACTAATTATATTATATTATGCCAAAGAAAGTATTATTCATCAACCAAGAGATAGCACCTTATGTACCCGAGAGCGAGCTTAGTGTTATGGGAAGAGAGTTGCCACAGAAGATGCAGGAATCAGGGTTTGAGATTCGCACATTCATGCCTAAATGGGGCAATATCAACGAGCGCAGAGGTCAGTTACACGAAGTGATCCGTCTTTCGGGCATGAACCTGATCATCGACGAGACAGACCATCCCTTGGTTATCAAGGTTGCCTCCATACCCACCTCACGCCTTCAGGTCTACTTCATCGACAATGATGATTATTTCCTCAAGCGTCAGATGACTGAAGACGAGAACGGAAAGGAATATGAAGACAACGGTGAAAGAGCCATCTTCTTTGCGCGCGGCGTATTGGAAACAGTGAAGAAACTCCGCTGGACACCCGACATCATACAATGTCAAGGATGGATGACCTCTGTCATTCCGCTCTATGTCAAGACGGCATACAAGGATGAACCATCCTTTGCCAATACGAAAGTGATCACCTCACTGTTCAGTAAAGAGCTTAAAGAAGGCTTCGGACCACGCTTCAAAGAGTATGTTCCATTTAAAGACGCCAAGAAGAAGCTCTTCGATAAGTATGACGACAACTTCAATTGTCAATCCATTGGACAGCTCGCCATCGACTATTCAGACGGCATAATCGCCACATCGGCCAATGTAAATAAAGACCTTGCCGACTATGCAAGCAACTCAGGAAAGTTGTTCCTCAACGCTCCAGACAACGACAAGTTGGGCGACGTTTACACCGAATTCTACAACAAGCTGCTCGAAGACTGATGCAACGCATTAGCACTGGGCTATACCACAAAAACACACAGCATATTTAGGATGAAAGCAAAATTTCTGACAGTGCTTTTCGGGGCTGTTCTCGGCCTCGCTGCCTGCGACGACAATACGGAAACCATCGGTTCTTCCATGACCGACACCGCAGACAGAATAGACATTTCAACAGACACGTTTGACGTGAAATCGCAATCCGTGGCAGCGGGAGCCGTCTTGGCTCGCAACAACACAGGATATGTAGGACAGGTGAAAGACCCCGAAAGCGGTAACTACATCACCGGCGATTTCCTCACGCAGTTCTATGCCCTCGCCATCGATAGTCTTTTCCCGAAAGAGAGCAACGTGGTCAGCACCGCTGACGACAACTTGATTGCTGCCGATTCGTGCGAAATCAGACTCTTCTACACATCGTTCTATGGCGACTCCTTGGCACAGATGAAGCTGACCGCCTATGAGTTGGACAAGCCCATCGACGAGAATAAGCGCTACAAGACCGACTTCGACCCCATCGCTGAAGGCTATGTGTCGCAGACAAGTCTTGCCAATGGTCAGGACAAGGTGTACTCCCTTTGCGACATGACGGAGTTTGACTCGGTGAGAACAGGGTCTTCCTACACCAACAACATCCGCATTCCTCTCAACAAAGAATACAAGAAAGACGGCATAACCTACAAGAACTTCGGCACTTACGTGATGCGTCAATATTACGAGCACCCAGAGTACTTCAAGAACACCTACCTGTTCTCGAAATATGTATGTCCAGGTTTCTATATCAAGCACAAGCAAGGCATAGGTTCTATGGCGTATGTGTCGATACCGCAGTTGAACATCTATTTCAAGTATCAATATCAGTATGTAGATACTGCTGACAACGACAAGGTGAAATGGAAGCAAACAACGGGTGTGACCACCTTCTCCGGAACAGAAGAAGTGCTGCAAACCACACATATCTCAAACGACAGTAAATTGCAGCAGATAGCCTCCGACCCCACTTGCACCTATCTGAAAACACCTGCCGGCATCTTCACTGAGTTGACACTTCCCGTAGAGGAAATCATGCAAGGACACGAGAACGACACACTCAACACGGCAAAAGTGGTATTGTCAAGAATAAACAACACAAGTAGCAGTGAGTATGCACTGTCTACCCCCACTACGTTGCTCATGGTGCCCACCGATAGTGTAGAGGCTTTCTTCAACAATAATCGGATTGCCGACTACCGCAAGTCGTTCCTTGCCACCTATTCAAGTTCACTCAACAGCTATACGTTCAATAATATCTCTGGCATTGTTTCGGCGATGTATGCTGCCAAGAAGAAGGGCGAAACATCTGCCAATTGGAACAAGGTGACCGTCATCCCCGTCTCCACTACCTACGCCACCATCAACAAGCAGACCGTCTTGGTCAAGGTGGTACACGACATGAGCATGACTAGTGCCAAACTGGTGGGCGGAGAGAATAATGCCTACGCAGAGGACAAACCACTGAAGATATCCGTCATCTATAGCAAGTTCAAATAATGGCAGACAACTTTTTGGAACGCCACCGGGAAGACTACGAGAAGCGCAAGGCTGCATGGCTCTTGAAGAAGAAGCACATCGTCAAGCCAAAACGCCCCTCTATCAGCAAGCCGGAAGACGAAGCTCTATAAAAGACATGATGATATAAAAACGCAAGCACGAGAACCTAAACATAGATTCTCGTGCTTGCGTTTTATCCTATAGAGATTTTATAGACTCGCTAAAGTGAATAAGGATTGTCTGATAAACTAAATAACGCCATCAAACAAAGAGACCATGATACAACAAACCTCCTTCCGCCTGTCGGCCAAACGCCGAGGATGTCACCTCGTGACACGCGAAATAGTGCAACAACTGCCTCCTCTTCCTAAAACAGGATTGCTCCATCTCTTCGTGCAACACACCTCGTGTGCACTCTCTATCAACGAGAATGCCGACCCCGATGTGCGCAGCGACATGGAAAAGATTATGAACCACGTAGTGCCCGAAAACGAGCCATACTACGACCACACCCTCGAAGGGCTCGACGACATGCCTGCACATGCCAAGTGTTCGCTCTTCGGTGTGAACCTCACCATCCCCATTACCGACCACAGGCTAAACCTCGGCACATGGCAAGGCATCTATCTCTGCGAATTTCGCGACTATGGGGGCGAACGGAAAATCGTTGCCACCATCTACGAATAAAGGCTATTGCTATAGCTTCACCGACCTTTTAGCCGGCTTACTCTCGTTGCTCATACGGTCGAGGGCTGTCACCACATATGTGTAGCGGTCTTTCCCCTGATTATAGGGCAACTTGAGGAAGGTGTCTGTGGTAATCTTCACAATCTTAGAAGGGTCTTCCACGTCCACTTTCTCGCCCTGAGAAAAGCGATACACCACGTATTTCACAGCCTCATCATTCCATTTCGTGCCTTTGGGTTTGCCCCAAAAGAGCATATAGCCATCGGATGTCCACACACCTTTCAACGCTTTCGGCTTCTTGGGTTGCTTGTGGTCGATAAACGGCATGAGCGGCTGCAGAGCGGGATAGCGCCAATAGTTGGTGCGGAGCACCGTGCCGTAGTTGCCCACATTGTCTACCACAGCCTTGGCATACCACAACACAGTGCCATTGACATGGTTCATCTGTTCGTGCAACTTATATTTGGCAGGCATCTGGTTGATCGCAGAATTCTGCGTGTCGGCATACTTCACAGTGCGCTCCACGTCTTCGCCGATATAGAGCGGACGATTGCCCGCATAGCGGTTCCACCACTCGATGAGCGTCTTGTAGTCGGCAGCAGGATGACCTATTTGCCAGTAGAGTTGTGGCACACAATAGTCTACCCAGCCGTTGTTCACCCACAAAAGCACGTCGGCATAGAGATCGTCATAGTTCTGCGTGCCACGCGTGTCACTGCCTATGGGTGCTGCGTTGGTCTTGTTGCGATAGATGCCAAAAGGCGAAACGCCAAACTTCACCCATGGCTTTATCGAATGGATGGAGTCTGCCACTTGCTGGATAAACATATTCACATTATATCGCCGCCAGTCTCCACGATCGACGATGCCATTGTTGTTGGCTTTATATTCCCTGTCATCGGGAATGGGCACCCCTGCCACGGGATACGGATAGAAATAGTCATCCATGTGGATGCCGTCTATGTCGTAGCGGCGCACAATGTCGTCTACGATTTTACAAATGTAAGTGCGGTTGGAGTCTATGCCCGGATTGAGGATAAAAAGTCCGTCATAGGGGAAAACACTTTCCGGATGTGTGATGGCAATATGGTTGGATGCAAGGTCCGTAGTGTTCTTGGTCTTCGCACGATAGGGGTTCAGCCACGCATGCAACTCCATGCCGCGCTTGTGACACTGTTCTATCATCCACTGCAAAGGGTCCCAATAAGGCGAGGGTGCCTTGCCTTGCACTCCTGTGAGGAAACGGCTCCATGGCTCATAGGGACTGTTGTAGAGGGCATCACACTCTGCGCGCACCTGAAAGATGATGGCATTCACACCATCACGCTGCAATTCGTCGAGCTGACGGGTGAGCGTGCGCTGCATGTCCGCGGTAGACATTCCCATAAACTGACCGTTGACACATTGTATCCACGCTCCTCTAAACTCACGTTTCGGTGCCTTAGCACACACTTTCGCCACACCCGAAAGGAGCATGGCGACTAATAGGATAATTGTATAGATGTTTTTCATTTTCTCCGTGACATGTTCTTGAATGCCTTGCGGTTGAAATCCTCCTCGGCTTTGATGACCTCATAGAGTTTGCATGCCGATATTACCTTGAGGAACTTGGCATCGTAGTCTTGTTGCAGACGCTTGATTTCCAACTCGTAGCGGTCGCGTTCCTTGATTACCTTCAAGCAGTCTTTCTCCGTCATAGGACGTCCGCGCATGGCATTACCTATCTTGCGGAAATAGGAGCGCTGCTTCTCTTTCATCTCATCAAAGAGCACGAAGAAGCGAGTTGCCTCCTGCTGCGTCAGTCCGGCACGCGCCGTGATGAACTGACGCAGTGCCGTCTTATACTGTTGAGGGTCGAAATTGGTATCGGGATCGGCATGGACCGCCATGGAACACGCCATCACAACCAATAGAAACAATATTTTCTTCATCATGTCATGCGATTAATTATTAACCATATAGGATAACATATCATCGGAGTCGAGCATCAGGAAGTCTGCCATTTCATCCACCTGTTTATCGTGCGCCACCGCTTCGCGCACCTTTGCCACATGCGGTGACGGTGTGTTTTCATAATGATTCAAAAAGACATTCACGCCGAACACCAAACCGCAAACGCTCGCTGCCGCACAGAGCAACAGGCGATAACGATGCCAGCCCAGCAACATAGGACCTGACTCCCGCTCGGGCAACAACTGCATCATCCGTGCGTTGAAAGCCTCAAAATAGCCTTCTGGCACTCGGAAATGATTGTCGTTCCCGTATTGTTGTTTAAGCATTGTGTCTATTTCCATATCCTTCATTGTTTTGTAATGTATGACGCAGAAACAGGGTAAAAGTTTAACCACGTGCGAAAAATCCTCTCTCTGTTTCACTCGCGTCGGTTCATTCTAATGTCTTCATATATTCCGCCACCTTCTTCACGGCGATATGATAGGAGGCTTTGAGTGCTCCCTCGGTGGTGTTGAGCACCTGACTCATCTCGCTGTATTTCATCTCGTCATAATAGCGCATGGTAAACACGGCGCGCTGCACGTCGGGCAAGCGGCTGACGGCTTCCTGAAGATGTGCTTGCATAGCATCGCCATCGAAATATTCATCTGCCACGAGCCGCGATGCCACAGACTCGCCCTCCTCCATCTGCACCGACACAGTGCTACGAGCTCGCCGAAGCATGTCGATCGACTCATTGATAGCGATACGATAGAGCCACGTGTAGGGCTTCGAACGGCCACGGAAATCATCGAGCCGGCTCCAGGCTTTCATAAAGGTATTCTGAAGCACATCGTTGGCATTGTCGTGTGTGAGCACCATACGACGTATCACCCAATACAGCTTCTCGCTATATTGAGCCACCATCTCAGCAAACGCCTCGCGCTGCGTGGATGGGTCGGTGAGCCTGTCGGAAAGTGCTTGTGGGTCGATGTCTGTCACTTCAAGAATTGCCTTAGATTGTTATATATCACTTGGTCATAACCATAGATGTCGGGATATTGACACCATTGTCCCGGCATAACGGGATAATAGGTGTAATAGCATATATAAAGAGGTATCTGTGGTTTCACGGCAATGCTCTTGACGAGTTTGCTGCGGTCCAGTTTCTCTGGTTTCTTGGAGGTGTTGTCTTCTTCGTCTCCCGATGAGGTAGAACCGATAGGAGCAGTGACGGAATAGGCTATCTTCTCATACATGCCGTCAGGATCATTCCCCAAGAGGAAGTGTGCCAAGTCGAGTGGACGCTCTACGCGCACACATCCATGCGACACATCGCGCTGCCGCTGGTCGAAGACGCCGCGTGAAGAGGTGTCGTGCAGGAACACTGCGAAATTGTTGTCAAACCGGAAGATGATGCGTCCAAGGGCGTTACCCTCGCCTCCCTCTTGCGACACACTGTAAGCGCCGCTTTGCAGCATAGCCGCAGTGATGCGTTCGGGGTTTACCGACTTCCCTGTGGCACGCTCTCGGATGTTGTAGCGGTGACTCTGGAAGTAGGACACATCGCCTGCATGTCGTGCCACATCCTTGCGAACGATGCTTTGTGGGATGTTCCATTGCGGGTTTACATCCATCCGCTTCACGTAGCTATGGAGCATCGGGGTCTTGGTTTTCTGCGAACCGCACCCTATCTTCATGCTCTCCACTCGGTCGCCGTCATAAAGAAACAGATGTTGGGCGGGAATGTTGACCAATAGATATTTCTCATGCCGGTCCGGACTGTCTGTCATCCGCCAACGGGCTTTCTCCATGTTGCAGAGTATCAACCGCCGTTCGGCTTCGCTATGCGTGCCTGCATGCAGTTGGCGCAACAGTGCGGCATAGAGTTTGCCTTGCGGACGCACCTGTTCGAGAAACATCTCCAGACTGTCGGTTTGGGGCATGCGGAACGCCTTGGCATAGAAGTCTTTGCCTGGGCGGTCTATCTTCACATCGAAGAGTGTGCGGTAGGAAACTGGCGCCAACGAGTCTTCAGGGTCACGCACATCGAGTCGGTTCAATAGATACTTGGGATTTACATAGCCGAAACGTTCGCCGATGGCGTAGCGCATATAGGCTTTCGTGAGATTGTACT
>CAVKQP010000043.1:11745-12363 GCA_963658165.1 Clostridium sp. CAG:302
ATTGTACTCCAACCGGGCAAATACTCGGTTCACCGTGTTGAGCGTGTCGAAGTCAAGGTGTTCGGCACGCTGCATGTCTTCTTCTATTTGTTTCAGTCGGAAAGCCCGTCGACTGAAGCCCAATGAGTCTATGTCTGCGATATGCTGCCACAGCACCCGTGCATTGGGCGAAATTCCGCGGCGGTCTATCCATAGCCACGTCCCTTTATTGAGATAATAACTTCGGGTGCGATAGTCTGCCAACGAGGAGTCTTTGTCGGCTTTGAGTTGTTCGTCCAAAGCCTCTTTCACTCGATGAGAATGGAGCACAAAACCCTTCACCCGCAACGAACTGTAATCACCAAGGGTGAGGTTCTTGTTGGGGTTGTCCACATGTTCCTTACAAGAAGCAACGGCTATACAGGCAAGGAACAAGTAAATCAGTAGTCGGAAAAACGGGAACAAAACCGCCTTAGCTAATCAGCAGCTTTCTCGTCACGTCACCCACCTTGACCAGATAGATGCCTTTGTTGAGAGAGCTCAAGTCGATACGGAAGTCTGCACTGTCTATCTTCACCACCTTCACGCATTTGCCCGACAGGTCATAGACACAGAGTGTCTTGGCGTTAGCGCCAAGGA
>CAVKQP010000044.1:0-12296 GCA_963658165.1 Clostridium sp. CAG:302
GTGTAGAGGTTCAACTTGTTCAACCAGTCTACACGGCGAAGCGCTGAAGTGTTCTTCAACATCACCACGGCGTCGAAGCCGGGATATACGCGCATGTCGCCCAACTTGCCGCAGACGCTCGAAGCACCATCGTAAGCGGCAGTCACACCAAGACGAATCAAGTTGTCATAGGTGTAGTCCACCTTAGCATAGACATCCACCCAGTTCCAGTCGTTGTTATAACCACTGAAGTAGCGCTTGTCTGAAGTAGACGCACTACCCATAGAGGTCATGTGGTCGTTCTGAGTGTTGCGACCAAAGGCAGCATCATATTCGTAGCTTGACATCAACACCTGTGCACCCACCTGCGCCTTGAGGTCGTGCTTGTCAGCGAAGGTCTTGTGATAGGTGCCGTTGACGCCATAGAACCAGTTGACGGTATAGTTGGTGCCAGAGCGCACAGTGTTCTTGGCGAGGCCATACTGGTCGCTCATGTACTTGATGGCAGCGCCATCGTCCACACCGGGAACGAACATCTCCTCCTGGTTGTAGTTGTAGTAGAGACCTACCAATGCATTGAACGAGAGATGCTGAGTGGGAGTATAAACCAACTGCAACTTCGCATTCAGGTCATACTGCTTCTGCTTTGCAGTCACCTGGTTGACAATGGCAAGCGGATTAGATACATACATGTTCTCATCATCGATAGCGCCATAGAGGTAGGTGCTATAGGTAGAGATGAGCTTGCCATAGATGTCAGAACGATAGGGAGAAAGCAACGGACTGCGGCGATAAGCTGCCAACAGCGGGTTGATTTCATAGTTCATGCCCTGCTCCATGTAGTTACCTGTGAGATAGGCGGTGTTGACAGATGCCTGGATTTCCACCTTGCGGCTCACGAGCACAGAAGCATTGATCTGAGCATTGTAGCGGTCGGTGTTGGTCTCGCGGATAGTTCCGTCTGTACCAGCATAGCCCAAAGAGATGTTGTACTTGGCAATGGCATCACCACCCTCCACACGGAACAGGAAGTCCTTGGTAGAAGAGTTGTGCATAATCTCATCCTGCCAATTGGTGTTGTTGGCATAGAGATTGGCATTGTTGGCGTTGGGGTCTGACAAGAAGGTGAAGTTGTTAAAGAACTTCTCCTGATTGTCATAATAGGTGAGACCCATATCGGTCAGATAGCTCTTGTACTGGGTGGAGTTCATCATAGGCAAACGAGCGTTGTTCCAGTTGTAGCCATAGAGCGCATTGAACGAGATGCGGGTGTTCATGTTCTCTTTCGATGCCTGGTCGGTCTCGATGAGGATAACACCATTGCTTGCCAAAGAACCATAGATGGCTGCAGCTCCGTCCTTGAGCACGGTGATGTTCTTGATGTCTTGTCCGTTGAGTGCCTCAAACACCGAGCGGCTCAAGCCTCCGATTACCTGCGACTCATTTTTGTCGGGCAAGTAGGGCACACCATTGATGACGAAGAGGGGATTAGAATCACCGATGATGCTCTTGATGCCACGCATCTGAATGTTGGCACCCTCACCAGGCATGCCACTCTTGCTAGTTACGCGCACACCGGGAAGATCACGCATGGCGTTCTCCACGCTCTGAGAGCCGAGGGCAAAGTCCTTGCGGGTCACATTGTTTCTGCCCGACATAGAGGCATCGTTTTCCACCGTACCATCGGGGAGCACTGTAGTTTCATTGTAGCGGGTGGTCTTAGTAGAAACGAGGTGGATGGTGAGCGGTTTGCCTGCATCACGCTTGGTCACATATTCCACCTTATTATAATAGTTGTCGTGGCGGAAGGTGAGACGAGTCTTGTCGCCCTTAATCTCCTTGATAGAGAACTCACCGTTGGCATCGGTACGAACCACGGGATGACCAGGCACAGAGATTACCACATCTGCCACAGGTTTGCCGTCGTTGCCTACCACCTTGCCCTTGAACGACTGGGCTTGAACGGCGGTGGAAACCGAGAAAGCAAGGCCGATGAGGAGCGAACTCCTCATACAGCCGTTGGTATATTTCGATATTTTACTTTTCATCGTGTTGTCTTTCTTTTCGTAAAACTTGCATTAGTAGTTGTCTGCGGCAGGGCGCAAGCACCAGTGGTTGAAGGTCATCGTGGTCGTACCTGACCATGATGCACACTCTATCTTGAATTTCACTTGTACTGGTGAGCCGTCACCCTTCACGTCGGGGATCACTACATCGTCCATAATCTTTCCACCGTCGGTGTCATAGTTGGCAGCTTTCTTGTTGGAAGAAAGATTGTCTGCCTTCGGATCATAGCCCTCAGGATAGTTGCTCGGACAACGGTCGTAGTGGAAGGTGGTGGCAGAACCCAAGGTCAGCACATCGGATGTAGCCACAGCCTCGTTGTTCACATACACCGTAATCTTGATATCCTGGTTCTGGTTTTGCTTAGAACCGAAATACAGTGTGTACTTGCCTGGTGGGATGAGGAATGGAGAAATCTTGTTGTCCTCCAAGTCGAGGTCACCCCTCTTCTTGCCGTTCTTCACCATCCATGCACGTGATGGATATTCGCCCTTAGTACCTTGTGCCCACAAGTAATTGCGCTTGCAAGGTGTGAAGTCAAGTGACCAACCGTCTGCAGGACTATCGCCTACTGCCATTTCAAGACTACGGTCTTCAATCAGTGGCCATACACCCGAAAGGGCTGTCCATTCACTTACGCCCACCTTAGTCTCCTTATAAATGCCATTGAACATCTGGAAGTAGTTAGCTTTTTGTTCTGCATCGCAAAGGTCGTAGATCCAGAATTCTTCCTTCAAACGCCAGATGAGCACATTGTTAGGGATGTGGAGTTTCTTCACCTTGTATGCCACACCATTGGAAAGTTCGATGGGTTCTGGGTCTATCTCCTGCACGGATGTCTTCCAATACTTGCTGAACACACTGGTCAACATGTTGTCGGGATCGGTGTCCTGAAGTTCTGCTGCGGTGTACTTCTTATTGTAGAACGAAGCATCCATCACCCAGTGACGCATAGTGTATTCGAAGTCATACTGACGTTCCATGCTCCAGCTGTCCCAAAGGCCCCACTTCTGCAGGCGAGCCTTAGCATCGGCGATGGCTTCTTCAATCACGTCGTTGCTAGAAACGAGCAGGGTGGCAGTCAAAGACTCGGAGTTGAGGTCGATGTCTTTCTCCAAGAAGTGGGTGTTCTTGTAGATCCACACGGTGTCGTAAACGGTATTACCCTCGCTATTCACACCGATGGCCTTACTGTTCGCCTTGTCGAACTCCTTGCCGCCGCTTGCCTGCACGGTATCACGGAGGATAGAGTAGTTGTCGTCAAGACTGGAGATATAGTCGTTGATAGATTTCGGCGTGTTGATCAAAGAAGAAAGCACATAGATGTAACCCGAATTGGTCTTCACCACTTTCTTCACAGAAGATGTGCCGAACATGATGTGACCAGCAATCTTACCCTCGTTGCGGGCAGCATCGTCGAGGTCTACATTCACATACTTGCCGTGCCACATGAGCAGACGCATATCGTTTTTGTCTGTCTTGAGGTTGGCAGGAGACACAGCGGCATCGCTCACGTGTGCCTTCACCGTGGTCTCAATGTCGGCTTCCGTTCCTTCGGGAGCCACATAGTCATCATTGGCAGCCACCAACATTGTGCTCAGTTGGTTCTTGGTCTCCAACTGTGTATAGACACCATGGCTCTTGAAAAGTTCATTCATGGATGAGAACTCGGCATGTGAGGCGAGATAAGCCTCACTGCTTTCGTTCACAACCTCCAGTTCGTCGGAGTTGATCTCCGAGCCGTGCTTGTAGTAGTCCTTGTCTTCCAACTCAGAACAAGCCGAGAAGAGCACTACCACTGCAGCAGCCAACGAACCGAATATTCTGTTGTATTTCATACGTCTTGATTATATTTATGGTTTATGTTGCATTAATCCTCGATTGGTTCGAAGGTAATGGTATCGAACTGAAGTGAGAAGTTCTTGTTGGTTGATGCAGCTCCGTCCTTCACCTTGAACGAGAAGGTGTGAGAAGAAGTGCTGTCAAACTCAATCTCGTCATAGAGTACCGTGGTGTAGACACCAGGAAGAACCGCTTTGTTGGTAGAGGTCACCTGTGTATAAGGAGCCACGAACTTCTTGTCCTTGCCGTCGAAGGTCACTTCAAGTGTACCGCCAGAACCATCGGTCTTCGTACGCATGAAGTTGTGAGAAGCAGAATATACCACATCGAGTTTCACTCTATATTTTCCTCTGACGATGGTAGGAGTCTTCATCGTTGCCGTACCCGTGTTACCGAGGTTGAACACCACACAGTCGTTGTTGTTTGCCTGATGAGCGCCACCGGCAATAGCCATAGCACTGTAAGCACTCACCGTGTAGTAGTTCACAATACCGAAACTACTGTTTGCACTCGAAGTCTCTGTGTGCTGAATGCACGAAGCGCTGCTGATAGAGGTTACCACTGCTTTAGTTGGAGTTTCGGCAGGTTGGTAATCCTTACCTTGTTCTTCAACAATCGTCTTGATTTCGCTGTCGTCAGCCAAATCCCAAACCACGGTCTGCTGTGCTGGTTCCCAAACAGGCATCCAGTTGTCCACCTGATGGAGATAACCATTGAGGGCAAGCACGTTGCTACCATCTTCTACGAAGTGAGTAGGTGTGCTGCTGGCTGGATTGATGGCATAGCGTTCTGACATATTCTCCGTGGTCGTATCGGTAGAGAGGGTGAACACCAAGTTTTGTGCACCCGTAGACCACAAGCGAGAAGTGCTTGAACCCTGTACAGCACCCAAAGCTGCTACGGTGTTCTTGCTCTGCACAATGTGGTAGCCCACATAGGCACGAAGCAGAGAGTCGGCAGATATGCCTGCCTCTGTATTCTGAGCTTCCAACTTCGACTTCAGTTGTTCAACACTGCTGATGCCAGCAGACTGAAAGGTGGCGTTGTTCACACCCAGCACACTGAAGTTGCGGTTGATGACCGTCTTCTTACCATCGTCTGTTAACAAAGTATCAGAGATGGTATTA
Organism: Clostridium sp. CAG:302; assembly: GCA_963658165.1. Lineage (GTDB taxonomy): Bacteria > Bacteroidota > Bacteroidia > Bacteroidales > Bacteroidaceae > Prevotella. Next base: position 5,013 of record CAVKQP010000044.1, read on the forward strand.
AGCATCTTGTCCCAGTTGGCATCTTTCACTGCTTGCAGGAAGATGCTATAGTTCTGATCTTTCGACAAACGATCATACACGGTCTCTACCAACGGAGTCAGCGCACTAGAGAGCACATAGATTTTACCATTGGATGCCGAAACGCCCATCTCTATCACCTGAGCCTCGCTGTTACTGTTGGTCAGCGTAGCCTCACCAGTATGCAAAGTGTCCACCTTCACGCTGATCTTGTCGCGGGTGAGGTTGGTGATGCTGGTCTTGGTGATAAAGTTTTCAGGAAGGATAGAGTCGGTCACAGCGTGATAGAGCACGAAGCTGCGTGCATATTCCTCTCCCATATCCGTCACCTTGCTGCCAAGAGCCGTTTCATATTTAGCCATGGCTTCATCGGTGGGAGCAAAGACAGTATAGCTCACACCATCGGAACTCTGGTTGAAGCCATTGTATAGTCCGGCAACTCGCATCACGTTGACAAACTCACCGAAGCGGCCATCGCTGGCAAGCACGTCGGAAAGCGGAGAAGAGTCGTCCGACTTGTAGGAAGTACCCTTGGCAGGGTCTTTCCCTATATCAAATACATCCATGTCGCACGATGTCATCGTGAAGAGGAGCATCAGTGCTGAACATACATAAAATATCTTTTTCATAATATTATCCTCTATTATTTGCTGTAATATGGGTTCTGAACAAGGAGCTGGTTGGAATCAAACTCTTTTTCATACAATGGCATATACCACGCATATTCATTGGTAAGCGTAGACTTGATCCAGTCGGCATTGGTGGTTTGGTTAGCCGTAGCGATGGTTTCAATCACCTTGGTCTTATACTTCTTGCCGCCAACACGTGACAACCACAACAAGTCGTACCAACGCTTTGCCTCACCCACGAACTCCAATTCTTTCTGCTCCAGAATCTCATCGAGAGCGGTCTCTTCCGAATAGGTCTGCATAGAAGTTTCAGAGATGGCACTCAGTCCGGCACGCTCACGAATCATATTGTCGAGTTCAAGCGCCGTAGAGATATTACCCTTCATGGCTTCTGCTTGAGCTTTCATCAAGATGATTTCAGCCACACGATAGAGAATGAAGTTGGCATCTTGGGTAGTAGAAGTACGTATACCGCCTTCCACGTCTGCTACATCGTTGCCACGATACTTCCAAAGGATGTAGTATCCCTGGGAGATGGCATAGGTAGCGAGATTCATACGGCCGGTACGCTCAGCACCCGTATTGTTGGCTTCCACGATGGCATCCTCCGTCAGCATCTTCGTCAGAAGAGAAGCTGTGAAGTTCAACGTTCCAGTACCTGTGGTGGGGAACAAACTGGTGAAGTTATTGTTCTTCTGCTCCGTGGTGTAATCCCAGTTGAGCTCAAAGATGCTCTCATTGGAATTGCCTGGATAGTACATGGTGTACCAGTCTTCCGTGCGACTGAGGAACTTAGGATAGAAAGCCTCACCACTCTGGTCGGCATTGAGGATATAGTCGCAATACTTGATGCAACCATCATAGTCTTCACTCCACAAGCAAGCGTCTGCCATCACAGCATAGAGCGCCCACTTGGTGGCACGACCTTTGGTTTCCCAGTCGTTCTCATAGGTAGACTTAGCAGAATTGGTAGCCAAAGCTGTCTCTACGTCTTTCTTAATCTGTGCGATGATTTGCTCCTCAGTAGACTTAGCTATGCTGAAATCTTGTGAGTCGTCCACATAAGGTTCGGTTACCAAAGGCACTTCTTTGAAGTTCTTCACCAAAATCAAGTAGCTATAGGCACGGATGAAATATGCCTCACAGAGGTGTGACTTCATTTGAGCGTCTGCATAGGTTTCATCTTCAGCCTGCACACCTGCTGCATACTTGATGACAGAGTTGGCGATGGCGATGGCCTGATACAACTTCTGATAGCTACAGATGGAATTGGATGAAGTCAGCGTGAAATCCTGCAGTTTAGCATATTCCGTTGCAGTAGAATACATGGCATCACCGCGAAGTTCACCCCACTCAATGAGTGTGGGCACTGCCTCACGCAAGCGGTAGTAGCCAGAGTTGACCACGGCTTCCACCTCTTCCTTCGATTTCCAGTATTCCGTGGAAATCTGCTCGTTCTTGGGTTTCACGTCCAGCCAGTCGCTGCAAGAAGTTGTCATCGACAACGTTGCTGCAGCAAAAAGTATGGTATATATAGTCTTTTTCATTGTTTATACACTTAAAAGTTTACACTAAGACCGAACACATAGCGCTTTGAGATAGGTGTCGTAGAACTGTCTTGCACCAACTTGGTAGCTGTAGGCATACCCACCTCAGGCTCCTGGCCGGAATAGCTCGTGAATGTGAGCAAGTCGTAGCCTGTAGCGAAGATCTTACAACTTGTGATGCCCCATCCTAGCTTGGTGAGGAATTTCTTAGGCACATTGTAGTTGAGGGTCAAAGTCTTCAAACGCACATAGGTAGCATCCTCCACGAAGCGGTCTGAACCGAGGTAGTTGTAACCCATGCCATAGAGGGCACGAGGAATATCGGTCACGTCGCCCTCTGAACGCCAGCGGTGCAGCACGGCTGTAGACTGGTTGCCCTTGCCATACATGCTCTCCAAGTTCATACGAGCAGCATTGATCACCTTCTGGCCTAAACGACCATAGATGACAGCTGTCAGCGTGAGGTCTTTCCATTTCAAGTTCAAGTTGCCACCAAAGATGAGCTTCGGGTTGGCATTGCCGAGGTAGACAATATCCTTCTCGTTGATGACACCATCGTGGTTCACATCTTCATACTTGGCATCACCAGGATAAACGAGTGTGGTACCGTTGCGCATGGTGATGGCCTTGCCATTCACATCATACATCACGTTGCCGCTGGCATCCTTTGCGTAGGTTTCAGCCGTGTTCTGGTATACACCCTTATAGCGGTAGCCATAGAAAGCGCCGATAGGCTGACCTTCCACAATGCGGAGGGCATACTTGCCATTACCGAAAGTGTAGTTCTCCTGAACGTAAGTAGAAGGCAGTTTCTCCACCTTATTTATATTACGCGAAGCATTGGCACCAATACGCAATGACCAAGGACCTTTCTTGTAGACATCGTAGTCGAAGCGAACCTCGAAACCTTTGTTGCTCAACTCACCTGAGTTGATCCAAGCGATTTTCTCATAACCTGTGGTATAAGGAATAGCGGTGTTCTTGAGCAGCAAGTCGGTAGTCAACTTATCATAGTAGTCGAAGGTGACGTTCAACTTGTTGAACAAGCGGAGGTCAAGACCAAGGTCCCACTCACGGGTGGTTTCCCACTTCAACTTATTAAGTTGCATACGTGAAGGATAGATGGCAGCATTGCCCATGTAGTTTCCGAGTGAGCTGTAAGCACCATAGTAGGCAGAAGTACCTGAAGGCGACTTACCTGCCCAACCCATGCTGGCACGAATCTTAGCCTCGTTAACCACCTTGAGGAATTTCTCTGACCAGAAGTGTTCCTTATCGATGTTCCAAGCGAAACCGAATGCGGGGTAAGAACCGAAACGGTTGTTGGAGCCCATGGCAGAGTTACCCTCGTAGTTGATGGTACCCTTGAGCACATAACGGTTGTCGTAGCTATACACAGCCTGACCGATGAAAGAGATAGAACGAGATTCTGAAGAACCTGAAGAAGTGCTTGACACAGCGCTACCGATTACAGGATCGGAAAGGCTGGCAGAGGCATTGCCATAGGTTACATTTGAAGTGCTGGTGCTCTGTGCCTGCTTGGTACGTGCCACCAAAGTGGCAGTGAGTCCGTGCACCTTTGCGAAGGTGTTGCTATAGAGGAGCTTTGCTTCCGACTGCAGTGAGTAGCTATCAGAAGTAGCGTCTGTAGCGCGGTTAGCATAGGTGCTATTCCAAAGCACGCCTGTAGCTGCCTGGGGCAAGAACTTGTTGTTCTTGTTGGTCTTCATGTTCAGTGAAACCCAACCATTGAAACGGAGGTGGAAGGGGAAGTCGTATTCCAAAGTGATAGTCATCTTCTCCTCACGGCTATTTGTCTTGTTGTAGCCGAGCTTAGCCATAGCCACGGGGTTATAATTATAGCCCTTGCTACTGCTTTCATAATAGTCACCTTCGTAGTCTGAGTTCAGCGAGAAGTATTGGTCTGTGGGCAGACCCGTTGCATCGTCAATCCAATAAGGAGACTTGTTAGGCATAGCCGACTGAGCCTGTGAGCGGACGTTCTCCACCACATTGGCATCTTTCTTGGTATTGGTGAAAGAGAAGTCGGTATGCACGCGCAAGCGGTCAGAGAAGTTGTAAGTCACTTTCAACTGGGTAGACAGACGATTCATGCCTGTACCTACCGTAGTACCTTTCTCATCGTAGTAACCCAACATCAAGTTGTAGCGAGCTTTCTCACCACCACCCGACATCGAGAAGTTGTTATCGGTAACCCATGCGTTCTGCTTCACCTGCTCGAGCCAATCCGTATTCTGGTTGTACTCGTCATAGTATTTGTAGTTAGGGTTATAGTTGATGGGGTCTGCATTGAACAGCATGTTCATTTCGTTGGATGCGCTCTGCACACCCTTAGCATTGGCTGCATTCCAAAGAGCGTCCTGCATCATAGCCGTATATTGGCGGCCGTCGAGCAAAGGAATAGAAGAAGGCTCCTGCTTGATGGTCCACTTCGTAGAGAAGTTGAACTGGGTCTTACCCATGGCGCCCTTCTTGGTGTTGATGAGGAGCACACCATTAGAACCCTTAGAACCATAGATGGCAGTAGCGGCAGCATCCTTGAGCACGTCGATGCTCTCGATGTTAGCAGGTGCGATGTTCAGCAAGGCACCGAAGTCTTCCGAGTTAGCGGTAGCGAAGTCGAAGTCGTCACCTATTTCTGTATCGTAAGGCACACCATCGACCACGATCAAGGGGTTGGCATCACCATTGAGGGTGTTGGCACCACGAATCTGCATGGTGTTCTTAGCACCTGGGTCACCACCCATCGTAATATCAAGACCTGAGATCTGTCCTTGCAGAGCCTCCTCGATAGATCCTACAGGGGAAGACTCCACAATGGCGTCCATCTTCAAAGACTGCACAGAACTAGTCTGCTCCAGTTTCGAGATACCCATGTTATCACGACGACTACCTGTCACCACGACTTCATCGAGCGATGTCTTGGAGTCGTCAGAGAGGGTAAAGTCGAGTTTGGTCTGACCGGTATACTTCACCTTCTGGGTTTTCATACCGATGTATGACACCTGAATGGTGACATTCTTCACATTATCGGGCACCGTCAAGCTATAATTACCGTCGATGTCGGTCGTGGTACCCTTGATGTTACGGTTTTGGCTATTCACCAATACCACGTTGGCACCGATGATGGGTTCCTTCAACTCAGAGTCGATCACGGTACCCGTCACCACCTGCTGTGCCACTGCCGTGACTGAACAAGCCACCAGCAGAAGGATCATGAGAGCGAGCCTCTTCACCTTATTATATATATATACGTTGTTATTCATAGCGATTGTTATTTCAGGATTCCGTCAATGAAGTGCATACATCCGTCGGCAAAGGCAAACGGGAAGTAGGAATACTTATCACTCACGGGAACGGTCTCATTCGAACCAACGAGCTTCACACTGAGCGAGCTGCCGTTGTCCATGATGTTAATCTTGGTGGTGAGGTTCTTGGTGATAAACTCGCCCTGGCAAGCAGAACCAACAAACGGATAGTCCGTGATCTGGTTCTCCTCGTTGCTCACGAAGTAGTTTTGCAACCAAGCCTGAAGTTGTGCCTTCTGTGTGGTGCTCAACTTACCTGTTGATTTGTAATTTCCATTGGCATCAAAGAGTGTTGAAGCGCCCGGAATAGAGGTCTTGTCTGCCTTCATGGCGTTCTTGATAGCCTCATTGGTAGGCACGAACACGAGCAAACGGCGTGACACACCTGCCTCGTCGGTGGGGAACTTGATGTCTGTACCCGATACGAAACCTGCCTTGTTCAACAACTGTGCAAAGAGATAGTACTCATAATTAGCGTCGCTGCAGACAGCCAACGAGTGGAGAAGTCCATCGCCGTCCACTTCCTTGAAGATAGAGGTAGCATCGTATGTGTATGCCTTACCATTGTTCCAAGCCTCGCCATTGTTCGTCAGCTCATGGAAAGCTACAAATGGATCGCCTGTGTAAGCGGGATTCAATTGTTTGTTGAAGAGGGCATTGGTAGTTATCTTACCGTCCTTCACAAACCAATAGTTGAATGAAGAATAGGTGGGAACAACCTGCAATCCTGATGCCTTCAATGAGGTTACGTTGTCAGAGATGTGCATATTCACCAATGGGGTCATGTGACTACTACTCATCGGACCATACACACCATCCACATCGCTAAATTCCTGCAGCACCTTTCCGTCTACCGTTGTATAGAGACGCATGGATGGCTCTGCAGCCAAATACTGCTCGTTTGTAGGAATCAAAGCCACATACTCTGCATTGTCGGCAGCCAAAGAAGATGTCAAGCCAGAACCGTCAAGCGTATAGAGGAAACAACCATATTTAGAATCACGGAATGCAGGAGCCACCACTGACGAGAAGATGGCAGGAGCAGTCATCTTGTCCATACCATAAAGGATACCATTCTCACAGATCTTTCTACGGCTCTGTGCGATATCATCGGGGTTCAGATTTACGGTGGTGCCATAGGAAGTCTTCACTTCTCCCTTCTTGATTTCTGCGGGGAACACAGGAATCGTTGATTCAGCAAACATCTGATTCACGAAATACTGCTTGATCAATGGATCCAACTCATCAAGGTTAGGATAACCACTCTCTGCTGTCCAGAACGTCTTGAAGAAGTTGTCGAGGGCTGTATTGGTCGGAGCGAAGACCGTATAGCCACTAGATTCCAAAGAAGCAGTCATGGCGTAAGCATATCCATTGAGATTACCCGTGGTCCATTCCATGGCGATATTGGGCAGTGGGTCGTGCTTACGTACATAAGCGGTATAGCCCAATGAGGTGTTGGTCTCAGAGAGAGCCTCACTATAGCTCATATAGGAATCATAGAGATTGAAGAAGTCGGAATAGTCCGCATTGTTCTTCAACTCATCATAAATGGTATTGACTGGTTCAATGACACGGTCTACATGATAGAGATATCCATTGTCTGTAATCACGTTGCCCTCATCATTAACAGCTGCGTTGGCGATGTTGAAGCCATCGCCAGAATGTGCGCTGCCATACCATGTGGTGTTAGGATAGAAATAATTGTAGTCTGCCGCTGCATCCTCAATGTTCTTTGTTGCAAAGTATTTGGTAGAGAAC
>CAVKQP010000045.1:0-1535 GCA_963658165.1 Clostridium sp. CAG:302
CCATATATCTTAAAGAGCAAGCCCTTGCCTTCCATCACCGGTTTGCCGCTCATCGCACCGATATCGCCGAGACCGAGCACTGCCGTTCCGTTGCTAATCACAGCAACGAGGTTGCCTTTGTCTGTATATTTATAAACACTGTCTGGATCGCTTTGGATTTCCAAACAGGGATAAGCTACACCAGGCGAATATGCCAAGCTGAGGTCGGTTTGTGTTCGGTAAGGTTTGGTTGGTTTAACTTCAATCTTGCCGGGGCGTATATTCTCGTGATATTCGAGAGCAGCCTCTTTTGTGATTTTTACCATAAGTATGATCGTTTAAATAATAATTCAACTCTTTCGAAAGGCAAAGTTACAAAAAACTAAATAATAAGAACAAGTTTACAGATAAAAAATGTAATTTTGCAACGAAATATAACAGATATGAACAAAAACGTTGAAACTACTGCTTATCGTAAGGATCTGAAATTGCGGATTATGTCTACGGCTATGGCCATGTTTAGAGAGCAAGGCATCAAATCGGTCAAGATGGACGACATCGCAGCCTCGTTGTCTATTTCAAAGCGCACGCTCTACGAGATATTCGACAACAAGGAATTGTTGCTCTATGAGGCTTTGCGCACTGAGCATGAGTCTAATTCAGATGCAATTCGCATATCTTGTGAAAAGCAAGATACTAATGTGATGGACACCTTATTGGCGTTTTATCATCATCAGATGGAAGAATTCAGTCGGGTGTGTCCTGCCTTCTTCACCGAGTTGGGGCGCTATCCGAAGGTGCTGCAATATTTGCATGCCGAAGATCAGCGCAACAAAGAGAATGCGATGCGCTTCTTCATGCGTGGCATTGATGAAGGTTTTTTCCGTAGCGACATCAACTACGACATTGTGACGCGTGTTAACAAGATGGGCATCAACGAGGCTATGGAGTCGAGAATGTTTGACGAGTATTCATTGCCCGAGATTTTCAGTAACATCATCCTTACTTTCTTTCGTGGCATTTGCACACCAAAGGGCATGAAGATGTTGGAGCATTTCTCTTTATCTAATGATTTTGTGAAGCATTAGTTAAATGTTTGTTCTTCTTGTAGTTATGTGATATTCGCTTGCTTATTGGTATAAATGTTCTTTACTATATGGCTTTGGCCCCTTGGTGGATGCCGTTGGCACGCATGAAGTTGACGAGGCGGTCGGTGAATTCATGGTTCTTTAGTCCCCACCGTGGTGCAATGAGCAGAGCGGCAGGCGACTGACTGACGAAGCGCTCAAGGACGAGGTCGGCGCGCAGGCGCTCCACATAGTCGCACACCGTGCGGATATACTCGTCTACGGAAAACACAGGGAACGGATTTTGTTCATATTCCTTTGCCAGACGTGTACCTTGGATGACCTGCAGCTGGTGCAATTTGAGCACAGTGAGGGGGAGGGCAGAGACGAGATGAGCTTGCCGAATGATTTCATCATGGTCCTCACCGGGCAATCCCACAATGACATGCCCGCCTGTCAAGATGCCTCTTGCAGCGGTCTGTTCCACGG
>CAVKQP010000045.1:1545-12274 GCA_963658165.1 Clostridium sp. CAG:302
ACAAGCAAAGTCGTGTCCGCGGTTGATGCGGCGCAACGTGACGTCATTGGCCGACTCAATACCATATTCTACCATGACAAACTTGTGGCGGCTGAGGTTTTCCAGATAGTTGAGCAATGCGGTCGAGATGCAATCGGGGCGGGTGCCGATGACAATACCCCGTATGCCATCTTGTGCCAACGCTTCTTCATAGAGTGCTTTCAGTCGGTCTAAGGGAGCATAAGTGTTTGTGAAAGCCTGGAAATAGGCCAGATATTCCATGTCGGGATATTTCCGCGCAAAGAAAGCCTTACCTTTTTCTATTTGTTCGGCAACGGATAGCGAGCGATTGCAATAGCTCGGATTGAACGTGTCGTTGTCGCAAAACGAGCATCCCCCAGTGCTGATGTGCCCGTCGCGATTGGGACAAGAGAAGCCCGCATCTATCGATAGCTTCTGCACACGGCATGGGAACTGTCGGCGTATCCACGAGCCGAAATCGTTGTAGGGCAGTATGTTCATCGCTACAGATTTTGTTCTTTTTTGTTCTAACGAGTTGCAAAAGTAACCAAAAAGATTTATCTTTGCACACGGATTTCCAAATTTTAATGATAGCGATGAAACGTTTATTATCAATGTGTGCAGCAATATTGCTAGCAACATCACAGTTGTTAGCTTCTGAACCCCTTAACTTGAAAGACATTACCAGTGGCCGTTATCGTGCCGAAACCCTTAGCGCAGTGACGCCGCTCGATGACGGAACCTATGCTCAAATCAGTGGCGACGGAAAGAAAATAGTGAAATACTCTTATTCTACGGGTAAGGAAATAGGCGTGTTGTTCGATGTGGATCAGACCCAAGGCAAGCACATTGAAGGTTTCGACGGTTATTCCATGAGTCCCGATGGCACGAAGATGCTCATCCAAACACAGACGAACGCCATCTATCGTCGTTCAGCAACATCTGTTTATTACATTTATAATATCAATTCGCGCAAGCTCACCCCGCTTTCAGACTATGGACCACAGCAGGTGCCCACATGGAGCCCTGACGGCAACCAAGTGGCATTCGTGCGCGAAGGCAACATCTATTTGGTGAAATTGCTCTATGACAATGCAGAGAGTCAGGTGACCAAAGACGGCAAATTCAACCAGATTATCAATGGCATACCCGACTGGGTGAACGAGGAGGAATTCAGCTTCAACCGAGCCTTGGCGTTTAATGCCGACGGAACGATGATTTGCTGGATCAAATACGATGAAAGTCAGGTGAAGACCTACTCTCTCCAACTATTCAAGGGCATGTATCCACAGCGTGATACCTATGCTACCTATCCAGGCGAATATTCTTATAAATACCCCAAAGCAGGCGAGCAAAATTCAAAGGTGAGCGTGTGGAGCTATGACATCAAGAGTCATCAGGTGCGCCAACTTCAGGTGCCTTTAGATGCTGACGGCTACATACCACGACTGAAAGCTACCGCCGATCCCAACCGCATGGTTGTGCTTACGATGAACCGTCATCAAGATGCTCTTTGCATCTATGGTGTGAATCCCCGTTCTACGATAAGTCATTTGCTGATTAAGGAAAGTGTGGCTAAATATGTGAAGGAAGAAGTGCTCGATGGTATCCGCTTGACCGACAACGAGATACTCCTGCCTAGCGATCGCGATGGTTATATGCACCTTTATGTATATGACATGAACGGCCAATTGCAGCGCAAGATTATTGGTGGACAGTATGATGTGACCGATGTCTATGGCATAGACTCCAAGACGGGCGATGTGTATTATCAGGCAGCTGCCCTCCAACCCACCGACCGCCAAATCATGGTGGCACACCGCAACGGAAAGATTGAACGCCTGTCGAAGCAAGAAGGTTGGAACTCAGCCATCTTCGCCAAAGACTTCAAGAATTATATCAATGTGTGGAGCGATAGAACCACTCCGCAGGTGACAACCTTGTGTAACAACCGCGGCGGCGTACAGACCACGTTGCTCGACAACAAGTCGCTCCGTCAGACCATCTCAACATTGGGCTTGGGTTCTAATGAGCAGTTCTCGTTCACCACGTCTGAGGGCGTGACGCTCAATGGTTGGATGGTGAAACCCGCCAACTTCGATGCTTCTAAGAAATATCCCGTTATCATGTTCCAGTATAGTGGTCCAGGCAGTCAGCAGGTAATCAACTCGTGGAACTGCGGTTCGATGGGGCAAGGTTGCATGTATGACCATTATCTCGCACAGCAGGGTTTCATCGTAGTATGTGTTGATGGACGTGGTACGGGTGGACGAGGCTCCGACTTTGAGAAGTGCGTCTATCTGAAGATGGGCGACTTGGAATCGAAAGACCAAGTAGAAACAGCCCTTTGGCTCGGTAAGCAAAGCTATGTGGACAAAGACCGCATCGGCATTTGGGGTTGGAGTTTTGGCGGATTCAACACCCTGATGAGCATGAGCGAGGGCCGTGGCGTGTTCCGTGCCGGTGTGGCTGTGGCTCCTCCCACGTCGTGGCGCTTCTACGACACCATCTATACGGAACGCTATATGCGGACGCCAGGCGAGAATCCCACGGGCTATGACGACAACCCCATCAGTCGTGCCAGCCAATTACATGGTTCTTTGCTCCTTTGCCATGGATTGGCTGATGACAACGTGCATCCGCAGAACACCTTTGAATATACGGAAGCATTGGTGCAGGCCGATAAGGATTTTAAGATGAACGTCTATACCAACCGCAACCATAGCATCTATGGTGGAAACACCCGCAACCACTTGCTTCGCCAGATTACGGAATTCTTCAAGGAGCAAATGAAATAATCTTCTCATGACCATCAGTGAACGGTATGAGTATGTGCTCGACCACTTCAGCCAAGAAATGCCTGAGGTAGACACCGAGTTGCACTACGGTAGCATCTTCCAACTGTTGGTGGCGGTGATGCTCAGTGCGCAATGCACAGACAAGCGCATCAATGAGGTGACGCCTGCACTTTTCCGTCAATGGCCCGATGCCTTGTCGCTTGCCGAAGCGGAAGAGTGGGAGGTGTATGAATACATCAAGCGTGTGAGCTATCCCAATGCCAAGGCCCGTCATCTGGTTGAAACCGCTAAGATGCTGGTGCGTGATTTCGGCGGCAAAGTGCCTGTAAGGTTTGAAGACCTTGTCAAATTGCCTGGTGTAGGACGCAAGACAGCCAATGTCATCGAAGCCGTAGCGTTTGGCAAAGCGGCCATGCCTGTAGACACCCATGTCTATCGGGTGAGTCACCGACTAGGACTTGTCGCAAAAAGCGCAGATACGCCTTATAAGGTAGAGGTGGCATTGAAACGCCACATCCCCGTCCACTTGCTCGCCAAAGCCCATCACTGGTTACTCTTGCATGGACGCTACGTTTGTGTGAGTCGCAGTCCCAAGTGTGGTCAGTGTCCATTCGATGGCTTTTGTCCCAAACGGCTAGACGATTCCAAAGTGACAGATGCTAAGGGCGGGAGTAAGAAAAAAACAGCAAGCAAGTAACAATGAACAGCAAACTAATCATCACCTTTCTGAAGCACGTGATGGCGAACAATAACCGCCAATGGTTTCAGAGTCATAAAGACGAATATTTAGAGGCGAAGGCCTCGTTTGAAGAGGGCGTGGAACAGGCCATTGCTCGCATAGCCGAGTTTGATCCTTCCATAGCCCACGTGCAAGTGAAAGATGCCACCTACCGCTTCTATCGTGACACGCGATTCTCTCAAGACAAGTCGCCCTACAAGAACCATTTGGGTGCTTATATCGCTGCCCATGGCAAGAAGTCACTCCATGGCGGATATTATCTACACATGGAGCCAGGACACTGCTTGTTGGCATTGGGCGACTATTATTTGCCCACCAATATTCTCACTTCGTGTCGCAATGAAATCATGGGCAACATAGACCGTTGGCGTGCCGCTGTGGAGAATGACGACTTTGTGGAAACCTTCGGCAGGGCGGGAGAGAACACGTGGAACGACAAGATGGGCTTCGGATTGGAATCGCTGAAGACCTGTCCCAAAGACTTCCCGCGAGACTATCCCCATATGGCTTATCTCCGCATGAAGGACTATTGCTGTTGGCATCAGGTGGACGACAACTTCTTCGGGAGTGAGGGATGGCTCGACGAAATGACACGTGTCTTCAAGATAGGCAAGCCTATGATGGACATGATGAACGAGGTGATAGACGATTACGAATAAGGAAAAAGACAGAAATACATGGAAATCAAAAAGTCAGAATTTACGATAAGCAGTCCTACAGTGACGAAGTGTCCCAACGATACCAAGGCAGAATATGCCTTCATCGGGCGTTCCAATGTGGGCAAGTCGAGTCTCATCAATATGCTCTGCAACCATAAGGGACTTGCCAAGACTTCGGCAACACCGGGCAAGACCTTACTCATCAACCACTTCATTATCAACAACGAGTGGTATCTGGTCGACCTGCCTGGCTACGGATTTGCTAAGCGCAGCAAGACCGTGCAGCAGAAGCTCGAACAGATGATATCGCAATATATCTTGCAACGCAAACAACTGGTCAACGTCTTTGTGCTCATCGATGTGCGCCACGAGCAGCAGAAGATAGACCGCGAGTTTATCGACTGGCTCGGTGCTAGCTCGGTGCCGTTTGCCATCATCTTCACGAAAGCCGACAAACTAGGCATGCCCAAGGCCCGCAAGAATGCTGAGGCTTGGATGGAGGCTCTCCATGACACATGGGAAGATTTGCCTCCATATTTCATCACCAGTTCTGAAAAGAAGTTAGGCCGTGAGGAGGTGCTCAGTTATATCGAAGAAATCAACAATTCGCTTGCGGAATAAAAGTGACGAATAATCAAGAAACATGGCAGTAATACCCTATTTGGATGTGCAAAACGTGTCGAAAGCGTTTGGCGCCCATGTGTTGTTTCGCAATCTGAGTTTCAGTGTGAGTGAGGGTCAGAAAGTGGGACTCATCGCCCAAAATGGTGCGGGAAAGTCAACACTTCTGTCGGTGCTCACCGGCAAGGAAGGAAAAGACAGCGGAGAAATTGTCTACAAGAAAGACTTGCGGGTGGGGATGCTTGAACAACAACCTCATTTCGACCCAGCAGAAACCGTGCTCGACGCCTGCTTCAACCATCATGGCAATGAGGAACTCGTGCTCAAGGCGAAGCAGATACTCACCCAGCTCAAGATACAGCGGTTGGACCAGCCGATGGGACAACTGAGTGGTGGACAACAGAAACGTGTGGCGCTTGCCAACGTGCTCATCACCGAACCCGATCTGCTCATACTGGATGAGCCTACCAACCATTTGGATCTTGAGATGATAGAGTGGCTTGAGGGCTTTCTCAACCGCGGCAACCGCACGCTCCTCATGGTCACTCACGATCGCTTTTTCCTTGACCGCGTGTGCAATGTCATCCTCGAACTCGACGACAAGACCATCTATACCTATCGTGGCAACTACAGTTACTATCTGGAGAAACGGCAGGAACGCATCGACCAACAGCGGGCTGAGATACAACGTGCCAACAACCTCTATCGACGAGAGTTGGAGTGGATGCGCCGACAACCGCAGGCGCGTGGTCACAAGGCGCGCTATCGCGAAGAAGCCTTCTACGGACTAGAGCAGAAAGCCAAGCAGCGCATAGAGGAACGACAGGTGAGACTGAAGTCGCGTGGCGTGTATATCGGCAATAAGATATTTGAGTGTCAATATGTGTCGAAATCATTTGACGACAAGGTGATACTGCGTGATTTCTATTACAACTTTGCGCGCTTCGAGAAGATGGGCATTGTGGGCAACAACGGCACTGGCAAATCCACCTTCGTGAAGATGCTTCTTGGCGAGGTGGCTCCCGATGGTGGACGATTCGACATCGGCGAGACCGTCAAGTTTGGCTATTTCTCACAAGAGGGCTTAAAGTTTCGCGACGACCAGAAGGTTATCGATGTGGTGACCGACATCGCCGAGTATGTGGACTTGGGAGGTGGTCGCCATCTCACGGCATCGCAATTGCTTCAGATGTTTCTCTTTCCGCCCGAAGTGCAGCACAACTATGTGGCAAAGCTCAGTGGTGGCGAACGCCGCAAGTTGTACCTGTGTACCGTGCTGATGCAGAACCCCAACTTCTTGGTGCTCGACGAGCCTACCAATGACCTCGACATCCAGACGCTTCAGATATTAGAGGAATATTTGGAAGATTTCCCAGGGTGTGTCATCGTGGTGAGCCACGACCGCTACTTCATGGACAAGGTGGTAGACCATCTGCTGGTGTTCAAGGGCGAAGGCGACATTAAGGACTTCCCGGGCAACTACACCCAATACAGAGAGTGGAGCAAGTTGGAAACCAAGGCGCAGGCAGAAGCTAAAGGAGCGCAGACTGCCGCACCGGAAAAGAAGAAAGACTATCACAACGAAACGCGGCGTCGCCTCTCGTACAAGGAGAAGATGGAGTTGCAACAGTTGGAACGTGATATCAAACAGCTCACTGAAGAACAGCGCACCCTTGAAGAACAACTTTGTTCGGGCACGCTGACCGTAGACGAACTCACCGAGAAGAGTAGACGTCTGCCTGTGGTCAAGGACGAACTCGACGAAAAGGAGATGCGCTGGCTCGAATTGAGCGAGATAGGCGGATGAGACGCCTTCCTATAAACTAATCATTATGCCAAGAAAGAAGATAAATTGGGGCATCATCGGTTGCGGTGAAGTGACCGAGCGCAAGAGCGGACCTGCCTTTGACGAGGTGGATGGTTCGCACGTGGTGGCGGTGATGAGCCGCAACGAGCAGATAGCACGCTCTTATGCCGAGCGCAATCACATAGCCAAATGGTATACCGATGCCCAAGAACTCATAGACGATCCCGACATCAATGCCATCTATGTGGCGTCGCCTCCATCTACCCACGCCACCTATGCCATCATGGCGATGCGGGCAGACAAACCTGTGTATGTGGAGAAACCGCTTGCCGCTTCCTATGAAGACTGCATACGCATCAACCGAGTGAGCGAGCAGACGGGTGTGCCATGCTTTGTGGCATACTATCGTCGCTATCTGCCTTATTTCCAGAAGGTGAAGGAAATCGTGGATAGTGGTCAGATCGGCAAGGTGATGAATGTGCAGTTGCGCTTCTCTTGTCCGCCGCGCGACCTTGATAGCAATGTCCACTCGGATATGCCATGGCGTCTGCAAGCCGACGGCAAGGGCGAGGGCTATTTCTTCGACCTTGCTCCCCACCAACTCGACCTCATCCAGTATATCTTTGGCGTCATTGTCGAAGCCAATGGAATTTGTGCCAACCGTGAGGGTTTCTATCAGACGGAAGACAACGTGAGTGCATGCTTCCGCTTCGAAAACGGACTGCCAGGTTCTGCCTCCTGGTGCTTCGTGGGGCACCAGTCTTCTCGCGACGACCGCATTGAGGTGGTGGGCGACCAAGGCATGGTCAACTTCTCAGTCTACACCTACAATCCCATCCATCTCTACACGGGCGAGGGGTCACGCTACATTGAGGTGCCCAACCCCTCATACGTGCAGTTGCCCATCATCCGTTCTGTCATCGAACACTTGCAAGGCATTGGCACTTGCGATTGTACCGCCGTTTCTGCTACGCCTGTCAATTGGGTCATGGACCGTATTCTCGGTAAGTTCTAACATATGTTGTTGCCTACATCCATCACAAAAAGAACCATAGCATTGCTCTTGGTGTTGCTGTCCGTGCTTTCTAACGTGAAGGCACAGACCGTTTCCACCGTGAGTGAGACAGACACGGCGTCTGTTTCTGTGGTAGACAGCCTTTCAACTCAGACCATTGAACCGCAGCGGAAGGGCGGATTTTGGCATGGCATTGGGCGTGGACTCTATGGCATTGTCAAGGCTTTCAATGCGATGGACACCGCTTATATAGAG
The DNA here is from genome assembly GCA_963658165.1 of Clostridium sp. CAG:302. GTDB lineage: Bacteria > Bacteroidota > Bacteroidia > Bacteroidales > Bacteroidaceae > Prevotella. Next base: position 9,440 of record CAVKQP010000045.1, read on the forward strand.
CCACAGCATTATAACTACACCGTGATGTTGCAACACACGCTGACTTATGAGATGTATACGCTCCGTAGCAAAAACGGACAAGAAATCGTCTTCGCACCCAATGTGGGTGTGAAACTTGGTCCTTATTTTGGTTGGAGATGGCTCTTCTTGGGCTATACCATCGATTTGCATGCTATCTATCACAAGGAAAACCAGACCGCAAGGAAGGAGTTTGACCTCAGCTTGTATAGCTCTACCATCGGTATCGATCTCTTCTGGCGCGAGACGGGCAACAACTATCGGGTGAAGAGTGTCATCCTGAACGATGAAGATTCGTGGCACACGCTGCACAGTCTTCCGTTTTCTGGCCTCAACGTGAGCATCAAAGGCTTCAATCTCTATTATATTTTCAACCACAAACGCTTCTCTTATCCTGCGGCTTTCAGTCAGAGCACATGCCAACGACGCAGTTGCGGTTCGGCATTGTTGGGCATAGGCTATACACATCAGTCGCTCAAACTCGACCACGAAAACCTGGAGGATGTGATTAGCCAACGCTTGGGCGAGCAGGACTTTCAACTCGACGATGGACTGAAATTCAACAGTGTGAAATACACAGACTATTCAGTGTCGGGCGGTTATGCCTACAACTGGGTGTTTGCTCGCAACTGTCTGTTTGCAGCATCACTTTCTGCGGCGGTCAGCTACAAAAAGTCGGTCGGTGACTTGGAGGCCAGGGAGCACTTCTCACTGCGCGACTTCAATTTCCGTAATTTAAATCTGGATGGAGTGGGGCGTTTCGGCATGGTGTGGAACAACACACGTTGGTATGCTGGATGGAGTGCCATTGTCCATACCTATAACTATCACAAAAGTCAGTTCTCTACCAACAACACGTTTGGAAGTTTCAACATTTATGTAGGATGGAACTTTGCCAAGCGATAAACCGAATAAAGAAAAATGATGAAAAACATACATCTCTTGTCGTTGCTTCTGCTCTTTTTGGCAGGTTGCACCAAAAACCGGGCAAGTGTGGTGTCGGCGGTGGCAATGGAGGATAGCATTTCTACAGAGCATCAAGACACCGCTGAGGCTTCGTTAGAGGACGTTCGCTATGAGCGTGCCGACAGCATCTGCATTGTGAAGTTGCTCACTGAAGCACAGCAACTTCCCGACACCACCAATTGGATGTTGCACTTTGGGCGTAGTTTCATGGGGAAACCTTATGTGGGAAAAACGCTCGACCGAGAGATGGAGGAGCATTTGGTGGTCAATACGCGTGAACTCGACTGTACCACATTTGTTGAAACCGTGCTTGCTCTCGACCTGTGCATGCGTCATCACACCTATCGTTTTGCCGACTTCTTGGCTCAACTGCGTCGCATCCGCTATGTGGACGGAGAGGTGTCATACGTCAATCGCCAGCACTACTTCACGGTGTGGATAGACAATAACCAAAAGATGGGCATCGTGAGCGACATCCATTCACCCAATCCGCCTTTCACCGCCGTGCAGCATCTCAAGGTGAACTGGATGACCACCCACACCAAGGACTATCCGCAATTGTCCGCCCATCCTGAATGGATCGATGGTATACGCCAAATGGAACAGCGTATCACGGGCGAAGAACACCGCTATATCCCCAAGGGAATAATCGCCAACACCCGATTGTTTCGGCAGACCATCCATGACGGAGATATCCTTGTCATACTCACATCGAAGGTCGGACTTGACACTTCTCACATTGGCATTGCCGCTTGGCACAAGGATGGACTCCACTTACTCAATGCTTCTTATTTGCGCCATCGGGTAGTGGAAGAGCCTCAGACACTCTATCAATACATGCAAGGACAACGCTCACAAACGGGAATCCGAGTGTGCAGACCTCAATCGTTGTGAGAAAAAGAGAACAATATCGTGCGGCTCATAAGTGAAAATCAAGTCGCTGATCATGTATATATTATGTTTTTACTCTTTAGAGGCAGAGCTAAGATGTCTAAGTCTGCCTCTAAGGAGTCGTAAGACTGTCTTTTACCACATGTAAACGGCATACTTACAAAATGCAACCAACAGAAATTGTCTGGTTGACAATAAACTTCAGATTATTTTAGTTCAAATATAGGACTGGTCGACTTCCTTCCCAACACATCGAGGTTGAAGTCTTTGCCGCAGACGATGCCGTATTCCTTGAGCACGCTCTCTACGGTTTTGCGTGCCAGTTCGGGATGATTGTTTTCCTCGCTCAGGTGGCAGAGCCACACATGGCGCAAGTGGGGCATCGCGTTCTCTGCTATGGCTATGGCGCAGTCGCGGTTGCTCAAATGACCATTGGGCCCAAGTATGCGTTGCTTCAAGTGTTCGGGGTAGGGGCCACTCTGGAGCATGCCTTCATCATGGTTGGCTTCGATGACCAGATAGTTGGACTCATTGATGCGTTGCTTGATTTCATCGGTGATGTGGCCCACATCGGTGATGAGGCAAAAAGTCACACCGTCGGCCACAATCTTGTAGCCCACGTTGTCGGTACTGTCGTGCGGCACGCTGAAAGGCGTCACGGTGAAGTCTCCTATTTGGTAGGTTTGGTTTTTCTCTATGACCTTCTTGTATACCGGCTCAATCTTGTGGCGCACACAGTAGTTCTTGCTGATGCCTTGGTGTACCAGTTCTGTGGCATAGATGTTGAGATGGTATTCGCGGCTGATGCTGCCTGTAGATTTCACGTGGTCGGCGTGGTCGTGTGTCACGATGACTTGATGTATGTTGGAGAGTGGCAACCCATAGTCGCGGAACTTCTTCTTGAGGCTTCTCAACCCTATCCCCACGTCGATGAGCAGTCCATCCGTTTCGGTATAGAGG
>CAVKQP010000046.1:0-8100 GCA_963658165.1 Clostridium sp. CAG:302
AGGCTGAAGGCAGTAGAATTGTCCTTTGGTGTCGCCAATGAAGAAGGCGTACAAGTCTTGCAAAAGATCTAAGACCTGTGTTTTATCCCAGCGGTAGCCCCGTTGGTATTCTGGTATGTAGTATTTCTTGTTGAGTAAGTCGGGAATGGCCCGCCTTTCCATATAGTTGTCTGTCATTATTTTATTTCCTGTATCATGATTAACGTCTTAAAAATGTTGCCTAACAATCGCAAAATTACAAGTTTTTAGCGATATCATAATAGTACTGGTGCAATTTTATTGCACCAGTACTATTAGTAGATATAAAAATATAAAGTATTTTGAAAAAAGTTGGGAAAAGGTTTGGTACTTACAGAAAAACATCTTACCTTTGCACCCGCAATTCAGCGATATGATTAAATATCTTGATTGCAAGAGCTAAGCGCCCTTAGCTCAGCTGGTAGAGCAACTGACTCTTAATCAGTGGGTCTAGGGTTCGAGTCCCTAAGGGCGCACCGAAGAGATGGTTCGTCAATGAACCATCTCTTTTCTTTACTCTCATATCGAGAAAATAAGCAAATCACATTTGTAGAATTCAAAATATTTGAGTACCTTTGCCGTTGTTACACACGACAAGATGTTTCTTTTCTTGAAACATTTCCCCCATTCACTCATATTGAAACACATTTCATATAATACATATATGTATAGTAAAGACGACTTATCATCTAAAGATGTCAACGCGCTCGTAGATATCGCCAATCAACTAGGCGCGGAATTTCAAGAAAACGACCCCAAAGAGTCGATTATCTATTCCATCTTAGACAAGCAAGCCGAAGTGGAAGGCAACAAAAATCCACTTGGTACCAAGAGAAAACGCACAAGAATCATGAAAAAAGACACCGACCGCGTATACTCCGTGAAAGGTAAGGAAGGTGAAAACTTTGACGTAAAGAACAACAAGAATACATCTGCCGAGTCATTACCTCTCTTTAAAGAAGAGACAACAACAGACGAGAAGACAGAAGCAGACACTACAAACAACGAAGCCACTCCACAATCGGTAGAAGACTTGCTCGCATCATTTCCCAAACACCGCGGCAGAAAGTCGAAAGCAGAGTTGGCAGCCATTGCTGAAATGCAGGCAAGAGCCAATGCAGCCACCGCTGCCGTAGAAGACAAAAAGCCACGTGCCACCAAGCGAGTAGCCAAGAAAGCCGAAAAGGAAGTAGAGTCCGCTCCGATAGAAGTCACCACTGAAGAAGTTCCGAGTGTAGCCCCAGAAGCACCTGCTGTGCCAGAAGAGGCCTTCATCGATACAACCAACGAAGCCGACACTCAACAGTATATGGACGAGCTGAAGAAACTACAGGAGAAGGTGAGCGCTAAGAGCGACAACCCTGAAAGCACTTCTGAACTAGACAATCAGCCCATACCAGAAGGTGTTTGGGAAGGAGACCCAGGCGATGGCACAGATTTCATCACTGTGGTAGGCATCCCCATTGAAGATCGCGGTGTGACTCCCAATTACGACATGTTTGACAATCCCACGCTGCAGAACACAGTTCCACAGCCCATGTTCCAGCAGCCACAGGAGCGTCAGACTACCACGGAAGAAAAATACGACTTCACAGACATACTCACAGCCAACGGCGTACTCGAAGTAATGCCCGATGGCTATGGCTTCCTCCGTTCTAGCGACTACAACTATCTATCATCGCCCGATGATGTTTATGTGTCTAACCAACAAGTGAAACAGTATGGACTGAAGACGGGAGACGTGGTGCTCTGCAAGGTGCGCCCTCCGAAAGAGGGTGAAAAATACTTCCCTTTGACAAGCATTGAGAAAATCAATGGCAAGGAACCATCAGCCATGCGTGACCGAATTCCATTTGAACACCTCACTCCTCTCTTCCCCGACCAGAAGTTCAACCTCTGCGGCGACCGTGCTACCACCAATATGTCGACCCGCATCGTGGATCTTTTTGCCCCCATCGGTAAGGGACAGCGTGCACTTATCGTAGCACAACCCAAGACAGGTAAGACCATCTTGATGAAAGACATTGCCAATGCCATCGCAGCCAACCATCCGGAAGCCTACTTGATGATGCTGCTCATCGACGAGCGCCCCGAGGAGGTGACCGACATGGCACGCACCGTCAACGCCGAGGTGATAGCCTCTACATTTGACGAACCAGCAGAACGCCACGTAAAGATTGCAGGTATCGTGCTGGAGAAAGCAAAACGTATGGTGGAAAGCGGACACGATGTGGTCATCTTCCTCGACTCTATCACCCGCTTGGCACGAGCCTACAACACCGTGAGTCCAGCCAGCGGTAAGGTGCTCACAGGTGGTGTTGATGCCAACGCACTGCAAAAACCCAAGCGCTTCTTTGGTGCTGCCCGCAATATTGAAGGTGGTGGCTCGCTCACCATCATTGCCACAGCACTCATCGACACGGGTTCGAAAATGGATGAAGTCATCTTCGAGGAGTTCAAGGGAACTGGCAACATGGAATTGCAACTCGATCGCTCACTGAGCAACAAGCGCATCTTCCCTGCTGTAAACCTTGTAGCTTCAAGCACTCGACGCGACGACTTGCTGCAAGACAAGACCACACTCGACCGCATGTGGATATTGCGCAAGTTTATATCAGACATGAATCCTATCGAAGCAATGAACTCTATTAATAATCATATGCTTCATACACGGGATAACGATGAGTTCTTACTCACTATGAATTCCTAACCCCATAAAATGAACAACGCCCCTGCCATGAAGGTTGGGGCGATGTTCATTTTATGAAAGAAACCAGAGCACCAGAAACAACAACTCTTTCTTCTTCGACAAGCCACTTGAGCACAGCCGACACATCGGCACATTCAAATGGCAATGCCCTCAGTTCCTCCAAGGGATGCGGCTTTCCATCGGAAAGCAACTGTACCACAGCGGTCTCCACCTGCTTCTGTTCTGGGTTGCCCAGGCGTCTATTCCTTTCGCTGATACACACATCACATTGACCACAAGATTCCGATTCCGTTTCTCCAAAGTATGCCAACAAAATCTTACTGCGGCACTCATGAGCCGTGGCATAGTGTATCATATCGTCTATCTTCTCTGCAAAGAGTTTCTTTCTCACATCATATACTTCTGCTGAAATATGCATACGCTCACTCAGTTCTCGTTGTCGCGTATAAGTAATATAAGGGGTGGCAGACCGGGGAATGAAATCAAGAATTCCACGACGGGTGAGTACACGCAATGACTGATACACCTGATCCACCGAAAGTTGAGCCTGCGACGCCACATGCTCCAGTTCAATGGGCTTATAGTCAACAAACAAACCGCCATAGAGACGCAATAGCGTGGTGATAACAGCATTGTCTATAGGGTTTTCTGTATTAATCCTATACAACTGGTCACGTTCCAAAATGAACCTCAACCGCGCACTGCTATCAGGACAAGGTTCATAGCGCAGATAGCCACAACGCTGCAATATCAAGAGCGAAGAATTGACTTGAATAGGGAAATGATGAAAGGCATGACAGAAGCGGTCTATATCGAACTGGTGAGACACACCACATCCATCGCCAGCTGCCACTTGGAAGAAATAAGCCAAATGGTCATAGACGTTCAATATATATTCTTTATCGGGAAACGTATCAGCCACACGCTTGTGAAGGGTATACACATCACCTTGATTAAACAAGAGAATAGCATATGCTCGTTCTCCGTCGCGGCCGGCACGCCCCGCCTCCTGGAAATAAGATTCAATGCAGTCTGGACAGTCCACATGTATCACCAACCTCACATCGGCCTTGTCTATTCCCATGCCAAAGGCATTGGTAGCCACCATAACCCTCACTCCGCCTTGCTGCCACAGTGCTTGTCGATCATCTTTCACACTGGGGCGTAAACCAGCATGATAGAATGTGGCAGTAATTTGTTGATCGTTAAGCAATTCGGCAATCTCACGTGTGCGGCGACGACTGCGTGCATAAACCACAGCACACCCAGGAACGGAGCGCAAGATATGTATCAGTTCAGCCCGCTTGTCTGAGGTATTGCGCACCACATAAGACAGATTCTTGCGGCGAAAACTCATCTGAAAGACATTGCGCTCTGGAAAGTGCAACAAGTCTTGTATGTCATTGACAACCCTCGGCGTAGCGGTGGCGGTAAGTGCCAGCACTGGCACGCCGGGCAACTGCTTACGGATGTCGCAAATGGTGAGATAGGAAGGTCGGAAATCGTAGCCCCACTGACTGATGCAGTGAGCTTCATCAACAGTGATGAGGCTCACCCGAATGTGGCGCAGCTTCGACTGAAACAAGTCAGACCCAATGCGCTCAGGCGATATGTAAAGCAACTTAACTCCTCCAAGAACCGCATTGTCAAGCACCTGAAGAATCTCTGCATGCGACATGCCAGAATAAATGGCCGATGCTTGTATGCCCAACTGGCGCAAGCGGTTCACTTGGTCTTTCATCAGTGCGATGAGCGGGGTGACCACCAGGGTGACTCCAGGCATTATCAATGCTGGCACCTGAAACGTGAGCGACTTGCCGCCTCCTGTAGGCATCAAGCCCAAGGTATCGCGCCCCGCAAGCACTGCGTCTATGATTTCGCGCTGCACACCACGAAACTCGGGATATTGCCAATAGCGATGCAATATCTCCAATGCCTTGTCTGAATCGGCATGATCTATAATGTGGCAGTTCTTTTCTTCTGTCATTTACAGTTTTCCGTAGGTCGGATGTCTTCTATCTGCAATTGGATAGAACCATGTTTGAACACATTATCTTCTATAGAGTAAGCTATGTCAAAACTGCGTTTCGACTTGATATAGCGTGCCGATCCGCTCTGCCCGAAAGCAATGCCGTTCATCACATTGTTCGATTTCGAATCGACAAGTTCAAGTTTGATATGCTCCTGCTCGCGCCCTACCACCTTTGAGGTGCCGAAGTCGTAGACACCCAAAGTGCAGAACAAAGGCTTAGGGTTACACGGACCAAAAGGCGCAAAACGTTTCAAGTCGGAGTGCAACCGTTTGGTGATATCACGAAAATCTATCTGAGCATCAATATGCAAGATGGCTTCCGTCTGTTCAGGTTCGATGTGTTGCTCCACATATTGCTGGAAACGCTTGCGGAATTCGGGCACATCTCCCCATCGCAAAGTCAATCCGGCGGCATACGTGTGACCGCCGAAATTGGTAAGCATGTCGCGGCACGACTTGATGGCAGCATAGACATCAAAGCCTGCCACAGAACGCGCTGACCCTGTAGCGAAATCTCCATCACGAGTAATCACCACTGTTGGGCGAAAATAGATTTCAGTCAACCTACTTGCCACGATGCCTATCACTCCCTTCTTCCAGTTCTCGTCATAAAGCACAATACTACTTTGATGACGCTGGTTCTCCAATTTCGCCACAATTTGGTTGGCTTCCTCAGTCATTTGTTTGTCGATGTCCTTACGCTGCTCGTTGTATTCATTGATGTGTCGTGCCATGACAAGTGCGTTGCCAAAGTCTTTTTCCACCAACAAGTCCACGCTCTCCTTACCATTTTCCATACGTCCCGATGCATTGATGCGAGGTCCTATTTTGAAGATGATATCGCTCATCGACAACTCACGGTCCTGAAGACCGCAGATGTCAATGATAGCCTTGAGCCCTACACTAGGATTCTGGTTGAGATGCTTCAACCCGTGGAAAGCCAAAATGCGGTTCTCGTCGACCACTGGAACAATGTCGGCAGCAATGCTCACCGCACAAAAGTCGAGCAAGGGAACAAGATGAGTAAAAGGGATGTTATTGTTTTTGGCAAATGCCTGCATAAACTTAAAGCCGACTCCACAACCACAAAGGTGCTTGAAAGGATAGGGGTCGTCAGGACGCTTGGGATTGAGGATGGCCACAGCATCAGGCATTTTCTCGTCGGGCACATGATGGTCACAGATGATAAAGTCGATGCCCAAACTCTTGGCATAGGCAATTTCGTCGAAAGCCTTGATGCCACAATCGAGGATGATAACGAGTTTCACACCCGTTTCATGAGCATAGTCAATGCCCTTGCGACTCACGCCATAGCCCTCATCATAGCGGTCGGGGATATAATAATCGATGTTGGAATAAAACTGTTGCAGGAATTTGTAGACCAAAGCCACGGCAGTGCATCCGTCCACATCGTAGTCTCCGTAGACCAAGATGCGTTCTTTCCGCCCCATGGCATCGTTTAGCCTGTCGACCGCCAAATCCATATCACGCATCAAGAACGGATTGATGAGGTCGGCGAGCTGAGGTCGGAAAAACCGCTTGGCTGCCGACTCGGTCGTGATTCCCCGACGTATGAGCATGTTGGTGAGTATCGGACTCATGTTGAGCTTCTCTGCCAACTCCTCCGCAGCCCCTTGTTCATCGGGTGTAGGCAAATCATATTTCCATTTAAAGTGCATTATTTTATTGTCTTTTATGTTTCTCCTTTGGTATCGGGCAAGCTCTATGGCAGCCCTTTAAGCGTGTAAAATTACAAAAAATCCGTGAAAGAGCCTTATAAACATTCTTTATTTATATGTTTTTAAGGAGCAAAACTCCCCCACATAACTTTTTGGATGAAAGTTTTGTAAGGCTTGCGGAATTTTATTACTTTTGCACGTATTTAGACGAAAATAAAACTCATTATATAATGAATATTTCTTATAAATGGCTTAAAGAATACGTAGACTTCGATTTGACGGCGCAGCAAGTGTGCGATGCGCTGACCTCTTGCGGTCTCGAAGTAGACGCACTCGAAGAAGTGCAGAGTGTCAAGGGTGGACTCAAAGGTCTTTATGTGGGCAAAGTGCTCACCTGCGAGATGCACCCCAATTCAGACCATCTTCACGTAACGACCGTTGATCTCGGCCACGACACCCCTTCACAGATTGTATGCGGAGCCCCCAACGTGGCTGCTGGACAGAAGGTGATTGTGGCAGATTTAGGATGTGTGCTTTACGATGGTGACAAAGAATTTGTCATCAAGAAATCGAAACTGCGCGGCGTAGAGTCGTGTGGTATGATTTGCGCCGAAGACGAAATTGGTGTGGGCAACGACCATAACGGCATCATAGTACTTCCCGAAGACACCAAGGTGGGTATGCCCGCTGCAGAATATTATCATTTGGAGAGCGACTGGCTCATCGAGATAGACATCACCGCCAACCGTGCCGACGCCCTGTCGCACTATGGTGTGGCTCGCGACCTCTATGCTTGGCTAGTACAAAACGGATACAAGACTAGTCTGCACCGCCCCGACTGCAGCAAGTTTGCCGTAGACAATCATGACCTCCCCATCGACGTAACCATAGAAAACACGGATGCCTGCAAACGCTATGCTTGCGTGAGCATTACAAACTGCGATGTGAAGGAATCGCCCGAATGGCTGCAAAACAAACTGCGCACCATCGGTCTGCGTCCCATCAACAATATCGTTGACATCACCAACTATATCATGATGGCCTATGGACAGCCGCTACACTGCTTCGATGCAGACATGGTGAAGGGACATCACATCATCGTGAAAGACCAAAACACCGGTAAGAAATTTATCACACTCGACGGAGAAGAGCATACACTCGGCGAGCACGACTTGGCCATCTGCAATGACGAAGAACCGATGTGTATTGCCGGTGTGTTCGGCGGCAAGGGCTCAGGAACCTATGAGACCACGAAAAACGTGGTGCTTGAAAGTGCCTATTTCCACCCCACTTGGATTCGCAAGAGTGCACGTCGCCACGGATTGAGCACCGATGCATCGTTCCGTTTTGAGCGTGGCATAGACCCCAACGGCACCATTTATGCACTTCAGCAAGCAGCCATCCTCTGCAAGGAGTTGGCTGGGGGCAAAGTGTCTATGGAAATCAAAGATGTGTATCCCACCAAGATGAACGACTTTGAAGTGGACTTAGACTACAATTATGTAGACACCCTCATCGGCAAGCATATCGGTAATGATACCATCAAGAATATTGCCACCTCACTCGAAATGAAGATAGTGGAGGAAAACGAGCAGGGATTGAAACTACTTGTGCCCGCCTATCGCGTAGATGTGCAGCGTCCATGCGATGTGGTTGAGGAT
>CAVKQP010000046.1:8110-12260 GCA_963658165.1 Clostridium sp. CAG:302
CCTCCGTATTTACGGATATAACAACGTTGAAATTCCACAGCAATTAAAAAGTTGCCTCACCATCGAAGGCGATGAAGACAAGAAGCATAAGTTGGAAAATCTCATTGGCGAGCAACTTGTGGGTTGTGGCTTCAATGAAATCATGAACAACTCGCTCACCAAGGCTGCCTATTACGAAGAACTCAACCACTGGCATGCAGAAAACTGCGTGCGTGTGATGAACCCACTTAGTGCAGACTTGAGCGTGATGCGCCAGACGTTGCTCTTCGGTGGATTGGAAAGCATTGTTCGCAATGCCAACCGCAAGAACGCCAACCTCCGCTTCTTCGAATTCGGCAACTGCTATCAGTTCCATCCCGAGAAGAAGAACGATGAAGACCCCATCAAGGCTTATACAGAAGACAACCACTTGGGCATTTGGGTGACTGGTAAACGAGTAGAAGGCAGTTGGGCACACAGCAATGAAGACAGTTCATTCTACGAACTGAAAGCCTATGTAGACAACATCCTCGCTCGTATCGGAGTGCCACAAGGTGTATTGGTGGCAGTCCCAAGCAACAACGATGCCTTCTCTAAGGGCTTAACCCTCACCAACCGTGGCGGTAAGGTGCTCGTTGACATGGGTATTATCAGCAAGAAACTGCAACACAAGTTTGACATTGCCAACGAGGTGTACTATGCTGACTTGAACTGGAGCGGACTGATGAAGGCCATCCAGAAAAATAGCATCCACTTCAAGGAAATCAGTAAATATCCCGCTGTAAGTCGCGACCTCGCCCTACTCCTTGACAAGAACATCGAGTTTGCGCAGGTTGAGGAGATAGCCCGACAGACTGAAAAGAAGTTACTGAAGAAAGTAGAACTGTTCGATGTGTATGAGGGCAAAAATCTTCCAGCAGGCAAGAAGAGCTATGCTGTCAACTTTATCCTGCAAGACGAGCAGAAGACACTCAACGACAAGCAGATTGAAGCCATCATGAAAAAGCTAATACACAATCTGACAACCAAGTTGAATGCAGAATTAAGATAAACAAAACAATACAAAATATAATAGATTTATTCCAATGGGAAGAGCATTTGAATATCGTAAAGCTACAAAGCTTAAGAGATGGGGCCACATGGCCAAGACTTTCACCAAGTTGGGCAAGCAGATTGCCATCGCAGTAAAGGCTGGCGGACCTGAGCCCGAGAACAATCCCACCCTGCGTGCCATCATCGCCAACTGTAAGCGCGAGAACATGCCGAAGGACAACATTGCACGCGCCATTAAGAATGCGATGGGCAAAGACCAGAGCGACTACAAGGAAGTGACCTACGAGGGATATGGCCCTCACGGAGTAGCTGTATTTGTAGACACTTTGACAGACAACACCACACGTACAGTGGCAGACGTGCGCTCCATCTTCAACAAGTTTAACGGCAACCTCGGCACCACAGGTTCCTTGTCATTCCTCTTCGACCACAAGGCCGTGTTTACGTTCAAGAAGAAAGACGGTTTGGACATGGACGAGATGATTCTCGACTTGATAGACTATGGTGTGGAAGACGAATACGATGAGGATGAAGAAAATAACGAAATCACCATCTATGGTGCACCTACAAGTTTCGGCGAGATTCAGAAGCACTTGGAAGCAGAAGGCTTCGAAGTGACTGGGGCTGAGTTTACCTACATTCCCAACGATTTGAAAGACGTGACTCCTGAAGAGCGTGAAACACTCGATAAGATGATTGAGAAGCTCGAAGAGTTTGACGACGTGCAAAACGTATTCACAAATATGAAACCCGAAGCGAACGAAGAAGAGGCATAATCCTCATTTACTTTGTGGTGCGCTAAGCGTTAATTTATGCAAACGGCACTATGATTGAATTGGCAATCATGGTGCCGTTCACAAATAAATGTGTACCTTTGCATTTGCAAATGAGGAAAGTTGGCAGAGTGACCGAATGCGCTGGACTCGAAATCCGGTATACCCTCTTTCGGGTATCGGGGGTTTGAATCCCTCACTTTCCGCTATGATCAGCGTAGCATGTTGGAAGACATATGCTACGCTGATTTTCTTTTCCCCGTTCTCTATGATTATTACATATTGAGTGCTTCACGTTAACTTTTGAAAATGTATTACGTAAATCAAATATTTGTTTTACCTTTGCACTAAAGTAATAACGACATGAAAGGAAACGAGAAGCAAGAACGGCGTGGCGGTCGAAGAGAGGGAGCAGGAAGACCTTCTTCAGACAGTAAGCTCTATACGTTTAGGGCCCCAGGGAAGATAGCAAGTATAATTGATGCTCAAGACAACAAAACTGAGTTTATCAAGAATTGCATCATCAAGGAGATTCACGCATCGGATGCTAACATTTGTAAGATGGGAGAAGTCTATCCTGTGTCGCAAGTCAAAGATTTGAGCTTACCTTTCTTTGATGTCGGGATAGTCGCAGGTTTTCCCATTCCGCTTGACAATGACGAGCGGAGTCAAGACATTGAACTCTTGAAGATGTTGTGTCCTAACCCAGAAGCCTGCTATCTCATCAGAGTTGATGGCAATTCGATGATAGACGCTGGCATTTATAGTGGTGACATCATCATCGTTGACAAGAGCAACCGCAACCCGAGTTCTGCGGAGGTAGCTGTATGCGAGTTGAACGGCGACTACACCTTGAAACGCTTTGTGAAAAGAGGCAATGAGGGATGGTTGGTTCCTGCCAATCCGAACTACCCAGAAATCAAGGTGACAGAAAATGACTCTTTCAGTATCTGGGGAACCGTCACCTATATCATTCATAAGCCAAGAGGTTGAGAATATGTATGCTTTGGTCGATTGCAATAGTTTCTTCTGTTCGGTGGAGAAAGTTTTCCATCCAGGACTTGACGGTAAGCCCGTCGTTGTGTTGTCGAGCAACGACGGCTGCATCGTGGCGCTCACACCTGAGGCGAAGGCTATTGGACTACATCGTGGCGACCCAATCTTCAAGGTGAGGGACATTGTGGACCATTTCCACGTAGCAGTCTTTTCCACCAATATGTATCTCTATGCGGCAATGAGCAAGAGGGTGACAAACATCTTGCGAAAATCCATTCACCATGTGGAGAACTACAGTATCGACGAGAGCTTTTGCGACTTGAATGGCTATGATGCCCATTTCGACTTGGTTGATATGATGCGAGACATTGCCCAAAAGATAAAGCTCTGGACTGACATTCCTGTGAGCGTAGGCATCGCACCAACGAAGACCATCGCCAAAATGGGGAGCAAGTTCGCGAAGAAATACACTGGCTATCATGGCGTGTGTATGATCGACAGCGACGAGAAGCGGAGAAAGGCTTTGGAATTGTTCGACCTTGCGGATGTGTGGGGAATAGGAAGACAGACCTTTGCAAAACTGAATTATTATGGAATCCATACCCCCTTGGAATTTGCCGACAAAAACGAGTCATGGGTGAGGTCGCACTTTACGAAACCTGGCATTCAGACTTGGATGGAACTCAATGGAGAGCCATGCATCGACACATCGGAAGTGATGCGCAAGAAAACCATCTGCACTAGTCGTAGCTTCGGCGACATGGTGAGTGACTTAGGGTCGTTGAAGTCGGCAGTGGCAACCTTTGCCAGCAGTTGTGCCAATAAGTTGCGTGGTGAGGACTCGGGAGCTAAAAGTGTGACCGTGTTTGTCTGTAGCAACCGATTCAGGGAAGACTTGGCACAATATAGCAATGCGGCTTCCATGTCTTTTGTGACACCTACCTCCGACACGATGGAGATAACCCATGCCGCCTTGAATATTCTTGCCCATATATATAAGAAAGGTATCATGTATAAGAAGGCTGGTGTCATCGTTAGTGACGTGGTCTCGATGAATCCTTGCCAAGCAGACTTGTTCGACCCTATACAAAACCGTCCCCAACGAGCAAAGCTGATGAAGACCATGGACAACCTCAACCACCGCTACGGATTGAAGACCTTACGCTTGGCAGTAGAAGGTGAGGACAAGCAACGTTGGAAAGTGAAGAGCGAGCATCGCAGCCCCAACTATCTGACGAATCTCAATGAGATTCTGACTGTACATATATAATGCAGAGGACGCTTTTTATCCATATAGGTGCGTTGGCACTTTCACTAGGGTGCGTTGGCCATCGCACTATAGTGCATTG
>CAVKQP010000047.1:0-12255 GCA_963658165.1 Clostridium sp. CAG:302
GGTTGATAACCTCCATGCACTTGGCTGCACCATTGCCGAAGAAATAGACGGGATGGCGGTCGAGAAACTCCTTATAGGTGTTTTCGTCCACGATGTCGGCGCCAATTTCCCTCACTGGGCAGAGTGCGCGGTCGTAGAGGGCGGCATAGACTTCCATGCGGCGGGCGTCTATCATCGGGCAGACGAGTGCGTCTTCCTCTTGGATGTGGTCGCCCAAAAGCGCTGGAACAGTGAGTAATTCAAGTGTCGGCACAGCGATTAGCTTGGCGCCGCGCCCATAGCAGATACCTTTTGCCATGCTCACACCGATGCGCAAACCTGTGTAGGAGCCTGGTCCACTGCTCACTGCAACAGCGTCAAGTGGCATATCACGGCTATCGATATAGGCTAATGCTTCATCGACAAAGACTCCGAGTTTCACGGCATGGTTGGGTCCGCTGTGATCTTCCTTAGTGAATACACATTCTCCCTCGAAACTGACAGCTACTGAGCACACGTCTGTGCTGGTATCTATATTCAATATGCACGACATAAATAAATATTGTTCTAAATAAAATGCAAATTTACTCTTTTTCCCGAAAAAATCCGTACTTTTGCAGAAAATTAACGTGAAAGAAACTATGATACAGTCAATGACGGGCTACGGCAAAGCTGTCGTAGTCTACAAGGAGAAGAAGATCAATGTTGAAATCAAATCACTAAACAGCAAAGCCTTGGACCTTTCCACACGCATTGCGCCCCTTTATCGCGAAAAAGAAATGGAAATACGCCAGAAAGTGGCTAAGGCTCTCACAAGAGGAAAGGTAGACTTCAGTATCTGGATCGAGAAAGATACCGTGGCCGATGCTACGCCGGTCAATGGTGCGCTCATAGAGAATTACTATTATCAAATAAAAGAAATCGCTGCCAAGACGGGCATACCTGAACCTGCAGATTGGTTCGCCACCTTGTTGCGTATGCCCGACGTGACTGCCAAGATTGACGTAGAACAGTTGAGCGACGAGGAGTGGGCTGCCGCATCTAGCGCCATCGATGAGGCTTTGTGCCACTTGGTCGACTTCCGCAAGCAGGAGGGAGCAGCCCTTCAAAAGAAGTTTACGGAAAAGATAGACAACATTGCCGCTCTGTTGGAGTCTATTGAACCCTATGAGAAACAGCGTGTGGAGAAAATCCGCACGAAGATTATCGACGGACTCAACAATATTCCAGAGGTGGAATATGACAAGAATAGATTGGAGCAGGAGCTCATCTACTACATCGAAAAGCTTGATATCAATGAGGAGAAACAGCGACTTGCCAACCATTTGCGCTATTTCCGCGAGACCATGGAAGAGGGATGTGCGCAAGGCAAGAAGCTCGGTTTTATAGCTCAGGAAATGGGCCGTGAAATCAATACTACCGGTTCTAAGAGCAATCAAGCCGAGATGCAGAACATCGTAGTGAAGATGAAAGACCAATTGGAGCAGATCAAGGAGCAGGTGCTCAATGCGCTTTAATCATACGTATGGCAGGAAAACTCATTATCTTCTCTGCTCCAAGTGGTAGCGGAAAGAGCACAATCATCAATTGGCTGATGCAACACAAGGAGTTGAACATGGCGTTCAGCATCTCGTGTACCAGCCGTGCACCTCGCGGCACTGAGCGCGATGGGGTGGAATACTTCTTCCTTAGCCCTGAGGAATTCCGTCAGCGCATTGCTGCCGGCGAGTTTCTGGAATATGAAGAAGTGTATAAAGACCGTTTTTATGGCACTCTGAAGGCGCAGGTGGAAAGCCAACTTGCCAAGGGCGAGAATGTGGTTTTCGATGTGGATGTGAAGGGCGGTTGTAACATCAAACAGTTTTATGGCGACAAGGCACTTAGCCTTTTCATTCAGCCACCCTCTATCGAAGAACTGCGCAATCGATTGGTGGGGCGTGCCACCGATGCTCCTGAGGTGATTGAAGACCGCATCGCGCGTGCTGAATACGAACTTACCTTTGCCCCTAAGTTTGACCGCGTGGTAGTCAACGACGACCTCGACACGGCAAAGGCTGAGGCTTATCGGTTGGTCAAAGCGTTTGTGGAGCAACAGTAAGAGGTAGACTATGATACGAACCGGCATCTATGGAGGGTCTTTCAACCCCATACACAATGGTCACATTGGGCTGGCTCGCCGCATTTTGGAGTCGTGTTCGCTCGATGAAATATGGTTTCTTGTTTCTCCGCAGAACCCCTTGAAGCAGAACGAAAATCTCTTGGAAGACCACGCACGTCTGCGCTTGGTTCGTCAAGCCTTGGCTGGAGAGCAGGGGTTAATAGCCAGTGATTATGAGTTTGGTTTGCCTCGCCCATCCTACACCTGGCACACTTTGCAGCATCTTGCTGCCGACTATCCCGATCGTAAATTCTCTCTCATCATCGGTGGAGACAACTGGGCGTGTTTCGACAAGTGGCGAAACGCTAGCGACATCGTGCGTCACTATCCCATTATCATTTATCCTCGTCAGGATGCAATCATCGACGAGTCGTCGCTTCCTGCCTCAGTGACGGTGGTTCACACGCCTTTGTTCCAGGTGAGTAGCACCCAGATTCGGTCGTTGATCAGTGCAGGACGTTCCATTCATAGTCTGGTTCCTGAAGCGATAGAACATCAGGTGGTTGATGCCTATCGGAATCTGAAGAATTCTTAATCTGCCACTTGTGGATCGTAACTATGCCTCTTATGAAGCGTAAAACTGCCTTTTACGAGCCGCAACTATGCCTCTGACGATACGTAACACTGCCATCAGCAAGACGCAAGGGGCTTTGACGGACTCTTTTTAGCATCTTTTCGTTTATGCTTGATGCGGTCGAAGCCCTCGCCATAGACACCGATGACGGCGCTTTGTGACACGAATGCCGAGGAGTCGATGTCCTGTATCAGTTGGAAAATCGTGTTCGACTCACTCTGACGTGCCAGTACGAAAAGCATTTTCACATCCTGTCCCGAATAGAAACCCGATGCATCGATGACCGTACATCCGCGGCGCGGATTGCGGTTGATGCACTCACCGATCTCCTTATACTTCTTTGAGATGATGAAAAACTGCACCGACCGGCGGCGCGAGTTGACCACTTGGTCTATACAAAAGGCAGAGATGTAGAGCACCACATAGCCATAGATGACCTTTTCCCAGTCGTGTAGCACCAAATAGCTACTGCTGACGATGAGCACATCACATATCATGATGACCTTGCCGAGGCTTACGTCGCGATATTTGTTCACGATGGCAGCGATGATATCTGTGCCGCCCGTGCTACCATTGTAGGCGAAACCCAAACCGATGCCGCACCCGCAGAACACGGCTCCAAGCACACTTGCCATGAAGGGCTGGTCGTGGAGCAAGGTAATATTGTGCGTGTAGGCATCAAGACCAGTGGTAAACGAGGTCACCACCAACACGGCATAGATGGTTTTAATGCAAAACTTATAGCCGATGATAAACAAGGCAAGCAAGAGCAAACCAGCATTGATGACAAAGTAGGTCCATTGTGCAGGAATGTCGGTAGCCCAATAAATGAGTGATGCGATGCCAGGCACGCCACTCGAAGTCACATTGTTGGGAAGCAGGAATATCTTCCATCCGATACAGTAGGAGATCATTCCCATGGTAATGAACACATAGTCACGTAGTTCCTTCGTGACAGTCACCTTGTCTATTTGCACTTGTTTGGAGTTTTATATGAATTTCTCTGCAAAGTTACAGCAAGCTATTGGATTGACAAAATTTATTTCCGATAGTCTTTCATTCGTGTACTGTTTGAGCGCAGACGGCAGTGCTCGTGGAGTGAAATAATATAGAAACAAGTTCTCATTTATTTTGTATTGTCTCCGATTTGCACTACCTTTGCACGCGTAACCATCATTTTATAAATAGGTGAAATATTATTTACTGCTGAAGCGATGCTTGCGCATGGCCTTTCGCCCCATTGAGCTCAATGCCGCATTCTTCGTTTTTATGTATGTGCTAGGCGTGGTTTGCTCCTGGGCAACCGACCCGCATACACGCGGATACCACTACTACGAATTGACCTATGTGGAGTTGTTCCTCGATTTATATGTTGTTTGTGTCGTCCTCGCAGTGATTCCCCGTAAGGTGAGCGTGTGGGTGAGGCGTCTGCTCTATGTGGTATTCTATGCTGTAGCCATTGTCGACGTGTTTTGTTTCGTCAAGTTTGAATCCACGCTCAACCCCACTATGCTCCTGCTGCTCGACGAGACCAATTCGCGCGAGGCAGGTGAATTCCTACAATCCTACTTGAATGGCGATGTCATCTTCTCCCCGCTTGGATGGATACTCCTATGGCTGGTGCTCCATATCGTATTTGGCTTGAAACTGTGGAGGCGCATTCGGTTCAATGCGGCAGAGCGTTTGCAGGCAGCTAAGTTGCGTCAGGTCTATCGTCGTTGCCGTCCTGTTTTAGGACTTCTTGCACTTTGCTTCTTCGTCTATGGCGCATTTGCCTGTGCCAAAAACAAGCGCGCCACCGTGCGTCTGCTCACCTTGCCTACCATCGGCGACATAGAACACGAACTCACCCGGCTCGATGACTGCGCCAATCTCTATATGCCCGTCTATCGCTTGGCATTCAGCGTCTATGCCAACTCGCTCACTGCGCAACAAATCAAGAAGCTCGTTCGTGCCAAAGACCACGTGTCTGTGGACAGTTGCACATTCCGTAGCCCCAACATAGTGTTCATCATCGGCGAGAGCTATAACCGTCACCATGCCCAAATCTATGGCTATGGCATGCCGACAACCCCAGAACAAGACCGGTTGGAACGCACGGGAATGCTCAATAAGTTTACCGATGTGATTGCGCCGTGGAACCTGACGAGCTACGTGTTTAAGAATGTCTTTTCGCTCCATGTGGTCGGCGAGAAGGGCGAATGGTGCGACTATCCGCTCTTCCCCGAGGTGTTCCGCAAGGCGGGATACCATGTTACGTTTCTCACCAACCAGTTCTTGCCCAAGGCTAAAGAGGCAGTCTACGATTTCAGCGGTGGCTTCTTCCTCAACAATCCCGAGCTGAGTGCCGCCCAGTTCGACACTCGCAACACCAGCGTTCACCGCTTTGACGATGGCTTGCTCCGTGACTACGACCAACTGAAGCAGCACAACACCGACCACAATCTCATCATCTTCCACTTGACAGGTCAGCACGTGTCATACAATACCCGTTGTCCTGCCAATCAGCGACGGTTCACCCCTGATGACTACGACCGCCCCGACCTCAACCCACGACAGCGCCGCATACTCTGCGACTATGACAATGCCGTGCACTATAACGACTCTATCGTCAACCAAATAGTGAAGCTCTTTGAAGACCAAGATGCCATTGTCGTCTATATGCCCGACCATGGAGAGGAGTGCTTCGACGGTAAAGTGAAGTTCTTCGGGCGTATGCACTCGGCAGAAATCGATGCCCGCTTGGCACGTGAAGAGTTTGATGTGCCCTTCTGGATATGGTGCTCACACAAGTATGCCGTGCGTCATCCAGAGGTGTTCGACGCAGTTGTACGTGCGCGCAACCGCCGCCTGATGACCGATGCAGTGCCTCACTTGCTGCTCTACTTGGGCGGTATCTATACGAAAGACTATCACCCCGAATACAATATCTTGAGTGACCGCTATGACGAAAAGCGCCCCCGCATCATCAAGGCGACGGTCGACTATGACAAATTAGGCGTAGAAAAATGACACAAAACTTACTTTCAAGGGCAGAATGCGCTGCCCTCAAAGGTATCGGCATACTGTGTATCATGCTGCACAACTATTGCCATTTTCTCGGTTTTGCCGTGAAAGAGAACGAATACACCTTCGATCGTGCCAAGCCACTGATGCTTTGGGACCGATTGACGGGGCTTAACCATGACCTCTTTGTCCACCTTTTCTCGTTCTTCGGACACTACGGCGTGCCCATATTCCTATTTGTGAGCGGTTATGGATTGGTGGCAAAATACGAACGCGAGGGGAGTCCGCGTGTGCCTACCATGCGTTTCACATGCTATCACTACCTCAAGTTGCTCCGCTTAATGTTCTTGGGCTACATCGCCTTCGCGGTGGTGTGCTATCTGCATCCCCATGGTTATCATGGCTATAATGTGGGTCGCGTGGTGGCTCAACTACTCATGTACATCAACTTTCTGCCCGATCCAGACCACATCATCAAGCCTGGACCCTATTGGTACTTCTCGTTGATGATGCAGCTCTACATTGTCTATCGGTTGCTCTTCTACCGTGCTCCATCACGCCATGTGGCAGTGATGATTGTCGTATGCTGGCTGTTGGAGGTGCTCTGCGAGCAAGATTTCGACGCGATGAACCGTGTGCGCTACAACTTCTTTGGCGCTGTGCTGCCCTTCGGCATGGGCATTCTCTATGCCCGTCATGGCTGTTCGGTGAATCGTGCCACCGATGCGGCACTTCTTCTCTTGTCTGTTTTTGCCGTCTTTGTGCTCGGCTTTGAGTTTCAAGGATGGCTTTGGTGCCCTGCCTTCGTGGTGATTGGCGCAGTGTCGGGAGTGCGTTTGCTGCCTCACACACTGCTTCAACCATTGGCTTGGACGGGCGGCATCTCTGCAGCCATGTTCGTGATGCACCCCATCACGCGCGAGATTATCATCCCCATGTCGTTCCGTGGACATGTCTATATGGGCATTCTCATCTATGTGGTAGTCACCCTGCTGCTTTCGTGGGCATTCCATAAAGCCTTGCGCTTCGTTCCCTCACCTAAGCTCTAAGCCTATGCTGCAAATCAAGGACATAGAACTTGCCAATATCAGCCGTTATCGTGGCGAACTGATGGGAGCCGCCATGCTCTTCATCATCCTGTTCCATGTGGGGCTTTCGCGCACCGATCCGTTCTACGGACTGCGTCGTTGCGGCAACGTGGGAGTAGACATGTTTCTCTTCCTGAGTGGCATTGGCTTGTGGTTTTCGTGGACCAAGCACCCCTCATTGCGCCATTTCTATACCCGTCGCTTGGTGCGCATCTATCCGGCATGGCTCTTGGCAGCATGCGCGTTCTACATTCCGCTCTATCTGAAATCGCCAGGTACAGGTTATAGTCGCAACGTTTTCGACCTCGTGGCAAACATTACTGTCGGGTGGAGCTTTTGGCGTATGGACGACTTAAGCTTTTGGTACATACCAGCCACTCTGGCACTCTATCTGATTGCCCCGTTCTATATGCGGTTGATTATCCGCCATCCCATCTATCGCTGGCTACCATTGGTGTGCATTCTGTGGTGCATCATCGTGCAGTGGGTGGCTCCCATCCACCATGCCGTGGGCCATCTTGAGATATTTTGGAGCCGTGTGCCCATCTTCTTGATAGGTGTCAATCTGGGTGCAGCAGTGCAACGTAAGGCGCGTCTCGATGGCGCTTCCATCTGGATGATAGTCTTGTTGTTTGTTTCCACTTTCGGTACGACGCTCTATCTGGAGCAGATTACGCACGGACGCTTTCCCCTCTACGTGGAACGCATGATATATATTCCGTTTACCGTGACGGGCATATTGATGCTTAACCGCATATTTCGGCGCACGCCGAAGTGGTTTAACAAGGCATTCAAAATGGTGGGTGCACTGAGTTTGGAAGCCTACCTCATCCACTTGCATTTCGTGATGTGCTATATCGAACCGCACCATCTGGGCTACTGGAACACCTTTCTGCTCACTGTGGTCATCACCCTGCCGTTGGCTTGGCTGCTGCATCACGCATTGGATTTCATCACTCGAAGAATGATTAGACTATGATACAAGGACTCTATAAGCTGATTCGCCCCAAGCAGTGGGTGAAGAATGTGTTTGTTCTCTTGCCGCTTTTCTTCAGCGGCGAGTTGCTCGACAAAACACGATTTGTGGCGGGCATGCTCACGATGTTGGCGTATTGCTTCATCGCCTCGTCCGTGTATTGCTATAACGACATCATCGACGTGGATGCCGACAGGCGGCATCCTGTGAAGTGTAAGCGCCCGATCGCATCGGGAATCATATCTGTGCGCATGGGCTACATGCTTATGGCGCTAATGTTTGTGCTGTCGATGGCGTTGTTGTCCGTGCTTCCGACCAACCCACTGCCCGTGGTTGGCGTGTTGTTGTTCTATTATGTGCTGAACCTCTGCTACTGTGCCCGACTCAAACAATATGCCATCATTGATGTTTGCGTGGTGGCTTTCGGTTTCGTGCTCCGCATTATTGCTGGCGGTGTAGCATGCGATGTGGCATTGAGCAAGTGGATTGTGCTGATGACGTTCCTGCTCACCCTGTTCCTCTCCTTTGCCAAACGGCGCGACGATGTGGTGCGCATGAACAAAACGGGGGAGGCTCCTCGCAAGAACACCAGTCGCTACAACCTCACGTTTATCAACCAGGCGATCACCATCAGTGCATCGGTGACGCTGGTCTGCTATATCATGTACACGGTCTCACCCGAGGTGACAGAGCATTTTAATACCGAATATCTCTATCTCACCACGGTTTTCGTCATCCTTGGATTGTTGCGTTACATCCAGATTGCTGTGGTCGACGAGAAGAGTGGCGACCCGACCAAGGTGGTCTTGCACGACCATTTCACCCAACTGATTATACTTGGCTGGGGACTTACCTTTATGTTTATGATTTATTTAAGTTAGTCATGAGAGAAGTAAAAGCATTCGATTTCGATGGAACCTTGACCTCTTGCGATACGCTGTTGGCATTCATTCAGTATGCCTGCGGCACAAAACGTTTCCTGTTGGGCATGCTTCGCCATAGCTTGATTTTGGTGTTGATGAAGCTCCACTTGTATTCCAATGGTGAGGCAAAGCAGCGCGTGTTCTCCTATTTCTTCCGTGGCATGACCCTGCAACGGTTCGACGAACTATGCGCCGCATTTGCTTCGAGCCACCGAACCATCATCCGCACTCAGGCGATACCGCTCATTAGCAAGGCGCTGCGGGCAGGAGAGACGGTGGTAGTCATCACGGCGAGTGTGGAAAACTGGGTTCGCCCGTTCCTCAACCTCTTTGGTGACGATGCCAATACCACGGGTGGCGTGGTCATCATAGGGACAAGAATCGAGGTGGAAAAGGGCGTTATAACAGGACGTTTCCTCACTCCCAATTGTTATGGAAAGGAGAAAGTGCGTCGGTTACTTGGCGTGTTGCCCGACCGCTACTTGTATCATCTCACTGCCTACGGCGACAGTCGCGGTGACGCAGAGATGCTTGCCTATGCCGATGAAGCCCACTATAAACCTTTCAGATCATGAGACTATCAGACCATATCAGTGACAGTCAGCGCACCCAGTTGGGCGAGATTGTGCGCTTCGGACTGGTCGGAGCCACCGCTACGGTGCTCCAATACGTCATCTATGTGGTTGTCTCCAAATGGCTACATCCCACGGTAGCCAATACGGTGGGCTACGTGATCAGTTTCGTATTTAACTATATAGCCTCGACCAAGTTCACGTTTCGGGTGAAGTCGAGTGCCCGTCGTGGTGCCGGATTCGCCTTGTCTCATGTGGTCAACTATCTGTTGCAGACAACCTGTCTGACATTTTTCCTATGGGTGGGTGTGCCGAATGCGTTGGCTCCATTGCCGATGTTCGCCATCTGTGTGCCCGTTAACTTTTTGTTGGTAAGATATTTTCTGAAGAAATGAAACAACTCCTATCCATATTCCGTGTCCGCCGCGAAGAGCGTTGGTTGGCACTTTCCACTGTGCTGGTGTTCCTCCTGCTCAATGCCATGGTGGTCTATAAGTATTGTGATGTGTTCACACGTTTCCATCGCTACTATTGGCCCGTGTTCATCAACCGCTTCCACATATCAGGCTTCGACCCTATTACCTATTATGTAGTGACCGAGTGGGATGTGTCGTACAACGTGTATCGTCATCCGCTCTTGGCGTTTTTCATGTACATACCCTATCTCTTGAACCAAGGGCTGATGTGGCTCACGGGCATCAACTGTGTGCAGTTCATTGTGGCAGCCTTGCTCATAGCCGCTGTGATGTACTCTGTGCTGTTCATCTATCGCATCTTCCGTGAAGTGGTGGAGTTGCCCCGAATAGATGCGACGTTGCTTTCGGCATTCATGTACTCGTTTGCCTACGTGATGATATCCTATACCGTGCCCGACCATTTCGGACTTTCGCTGACCATGCTCTTGCTGGTACTCTGGATCTCGGGGGTAAAGATGAAGACGGGAAAACAGCTCACCGTCTTGCAGACCATCGTGCTTTTCGTCTTTACGGCAGGCATCTCTCTCAACAATGGCATCAAGGTATATCTTGCCAACTTGTTCTGCAACGGCAAGCGATGCTTCCATTGGCGCAATATGATCTTTGCTATTCTGTTGCCTTCCGCTATGATTTGGTATGGCGCACGCTTGCAGTACGACTATATCGTCTACCCAGAAAAACAAGCCAAGAAAGAAGCTGTGGCAAAGAAAAAGGCGGAGATGAAGCGCAAGGGAATAGACAACTCGAAGAGCGAGAAACGACAGTTGGCAAAGGTGAAGACGGCTGAGGCACATACAGGAAAGCCTATCAAGAAAGGTGAATTCTGGAGTTGGACCGACATAACGACTCCCCGTTGGGACACGACAGTAGAAAATCTCTTCGGCGAATCCATCCAACTGCATCGCGACTACTTGCTTTGCGACACGCTCACGAAGCGTCCTGTCATCGTGAACTATCACAATCCGTTCATCTATATCATCGAGGCAGTCATCGTTCTACTGTTTCTTGCCGGCATTTGGTGCGGCAGACGGAGTAAGTTCTTCTGGCTTGCCATGTCGTTCTTCCTATTCGACATGTTCATACACATGGTCATTGGCTTCGGCATCAACGAGGTTTACATCATGGGCGCTCACTGGCTTTTCATCATTCCCTTGGCGATAGCCTACCTGTTCCGTGCCGTCCGCTTGAAATGGCTCATGTCGTTGCGCCTCGTCGTACTGTTCCTCACGGTCTACCTGTGGGCGTATAACGTATACTTGTACGGACTGTATCTGTTGTAGGCTGCCTTGAATGCAGAAGGGCAACGCCGTTGTAAAAAGCGAATAGCGGCACATACCTGTCTGATGGTATGTGCCGCTATTCGCTTTTTGTCTTTTTGTTTATGGATTAAAGTTCTCTAGTTCCGACCTTTTCAAGCTATATCCTTTTTTCGCGGCAGCGTCAGCCACGTTTCTCATCAGTTTCTGATAGCCCCTCATAATTTTCCTTTCGTTGGCTGTGATTTGCCCTTGCTTATAGTTTTGGCTGTCTATTTTCCCGTTTTTATACCATTTGTTGGCTGACTTTTGCACCTTGCTTGCCCATTTGTCATATTCCTTTTGATAGTCGTCTTGCGTTCTGCACGATGCCGTGTTGTCGCTTTCTCCATTCTGTGAACTGCCTGCAGAACCGTTTTTGTCGGTCTTGATGCTTGTATAAAGATTGGCAGATGTTGTAATCAGTCCACTTATAATTTCGGTGAAGGAAAGCCTGTTGCCGTTTTCGTCTTTAGGACCAGCGTAATAAGAACCGCCTACTTGGGTTATAGCGTAACCATTTCCGGTTCGTTTATTTATGAATTTTACAGCGCTCTCCTTAGAGTCGCAGTAGGCAATGTATTGTTGTCCGTTACGAGGTTTCTTGTAGGTATTATATATAATAAGGTATTTGTTCATCATTGAAACGTCAATGATGCCTACACGCCATCCCTCTTTCCATTTGCGTTGCACATCGTCGAGTGCTTCTTGGGCGTTCTTGTAGAAACAAATCTGTTGCTTGTCTATATCGTTTCCGTCTTGCGCTACGACGGCACACTCCCCGAATTTCCGCACGCAAGAAGTCACTTTCAGTCCTTGCTGCCCTTGCTTTTCCATCCATTTCTCCATATCCTTGCAACTGACCATTTCTATGACCTGTCTTTTTATATCGGTTGATGTATTGTAGAAAGCCCACCACATCCACCGTGTGTTCACATCACCTATGGCGAGCGAGGATACATAGCTATTTTCTTTCGTGTATGCTTCGCTTTCCTTCTTGATATTCTTGAAAATATCGTAGACATAGGATTGCGATATGCCTTTTTTCTTGGCTTGACTGACAGCCAACCATCCTGCCTTGGTGTTTTTGAGTGCTAACATGTGTCTTCCGTTAGCCCAAGTGCTTTTTACATCGGCTCCTGTGAACTGGTTGTCATAGAAATGGTACTTCTGTCCTGATGTTGTCACTTTCTCAATGAGGATGACGA
>CAVKQP010000048.1:0-11979 GCA_963658165.1 Clostridium sp. CAG:302
CGCGAGTAGTACACGGGGTTTGTGAAACCGTTAGCATCGGTCATATAGGTGTTCTGCTTGCGTTCGTTGGCATAGAGAGCTGCCCCCACCTTGAGGGCATGGTTAATGTGGTAGTTGGTTTTGAGCGTGATGTTGTAGCGGTTGCTGCCCACACCCGTCACCGTACCCTGCTCCCCCGTGTAGCCCACAGACGTGTAGTAGTCGGCGCGCTCGCTTCCTCCCGAGAGGCTCACGTTATATTCTTGGTTGAGCACATTGCGGAAGAGAATGTCGTTCCAGTCGGTATTGATGCTGCGAAGGCGGTTGATCTGGTCTTGCGCCGACTGACTCAGCGCACTCCAACCGCCGTTCTTGTAGGCGTCGGTCTCGCCGAGCGCACTGAGCACAGACGCTACGCCGCCCTTGTTCTCGCGGTAGGTATAGTCAGAACCGAGCAGTGCCAATTCGAGATCCACCTTTTCATTGCTGTTGAGCAGGTTGAGTCGGTCTATGTTAGACTTAGGCATGAAGGTCAGTTTTCCCGTGAAGTTGACCGATGGAGCGCCCAGTTTGCCCTTCTTGGTCGTGATGACAATCACGCCGTTGGCGGCGCGCGCACCATAGATGGCGGTGGCTGCCGCATCTTTCAAGACGGTGATGTTGTCGATGTCTGACGGATTCAGACCTGCGATAGAGGTCTGATAGATGTTGTCAATATCCTTGAGGTCGTCCATGGTCGGGATGTCTGTGCCCTCGAGCGGGATACCATCGAGCACCCAAAGCGGCTCCTGCGTACCATTGATAGAGGCTGTTCCGCGGATGCGTATCTTTACTGGCGCACCGGGAGCGCCCGACGAGGTGACCGAGGAAAGACCTGCTATCTGTCCTGCCAATGCTTGGTCGATGTTGTTCACCGCACCCACCGTCTCGTCAGAGATCTTCACGGTGGTCACTGCGGCGGTCAGTTTGCGACGGTCTATCTTCTGGTAACCGTTGACCACCACCTCGCTCATCTGCTTGGCATCTGCCTTGAGCATCACCGCATAGTGGTCTTTACCCTCCACGAGGTTAATGGTCTTGGTGTCATAACCGAGGTATCTCACCGTGAGTTGCTTCACTTCGGCACCGACCCGAAGCGTAAACTTACCCTCGAGGTCGGTCACAGTGCCCTCCGACACGTGCTTGCTGGCGTCGACAATCGACACGGTGGCACCAGGCAGGAAGTCGTCTGCGCCATCGCTACCGGTCACCACACCCGTGATGACACGCTCCTGTGCATGCAGTCCCACAACCGACAGCAACAGGCAAGTCAGCAATACAATGATGTTTCTCATACTTTTCTATATTTTTCTTTTTGTGATTACTTGATTTCCAATCCCAATGCTGCCTGTATGCGCATGATGACATCGGCATAGTGCATGCGTGTGGCGGTGTCGCCACTGTTGCGCTTGGCTTGCAGCATCTTGAGGATGCGCATCAGCTCGCCGCGCTTCACGCTGATGGCGTCGCTCACGCGGGTGGCTTGCACGCCGCCCATATCGATGGTGCGCGAAGCCGTGCTGAGACTCTGACAGCCCCATGCAAATTGGGGGTCTTCTATCACAGGCGGTGCGTCGTAGAGGTGTTTGTTGATCTTCACGCCCTCGCTTTCGGCTGCTGCCGTGATGAGTGCGTCGACAAAAGACTTCTGCATGCCACGCTCCTGAATGTCGGGCGACTGTCCTGCGAGGGTCTTGGCGAAGATGCGTTTGTGCAACATGTCCATCATGTCGATGGCAGTAAAGGCTTTCTTGCCGTTAGCTTGTTCGTTGGCAAACATACGTACCAGTCGGCTATTGTCCAACATATCCCACAGCATATAGTTCTGTTGATTGCGCAAAGCATAGTCGGGAGCCTGCTCCTGCACGCCCATCGGCGTCTGTTTGTTGAGGTAGGTGTATTGCGCAAGCGGTGCGCCAAAGAGCCAGTCGGGATAGGTAAACACCTCGTCGAGGAGGAATTCAACGGCTGCTTTCTGCTTTTCTTTCTCCACAAACGTGAAGGTCTTCTTGCCGTCATCTATCGTTGTGTTCTCGAGATACATGCCGCCCACATTGGCAAGCACGTGATAGAGATACAGGCTCCACTGGTAGATCACTGCTTGATAGAGTTTGGAAGCCTCGTCATACGACTGTCCGGGTTCGCCCGTGCGGGTCCAATCCACAATGTGGGGCACCACCTTCTTCAGGTTGGCTATGCCCAGGCGTGCCGACTTCACGGCGTCATCGCCCAAGTCTTCGCTCAAGGCGCGAGGGTCTACTGCCGTGCGCTGACTCTGTGCCTCGCTATATCTGTATTCCTTTCCCGTGTGGCGAGCCAAGAAGTCTGCCTGTTTTTTAGCTGCCGCCTGCTCGTCTGGATACCAGCGATAGCCCCACTCTATTGCCATCAGGTCGTAGGGACCGATGTGGGGAGCTATCATTTTCACGCCGTCGCCGGGTTGCGCCACATAGTTGAAACGTGCATAGTCCATGATGGAGGCTGAGGTTCCGCCCACCCGATCGGTAAACTGCGGTGAGCGCAACGAGTCGGTAGCATAGGCGTTGGAGGCGATCATGTTGTGGCGCAAGCCCAACGAGTGGCCCACCTCATGGCATGCCACAAAGCGCGCGGCATCGCCTATCAGGGTGTCGGGCAACTGATACTGCTGGGCTGCAGGGTTGTAGGCACCCGTCTGCACCATGATCCACTCACGCAGGAGCGACTTCACGTTGTGCCACCAGATGATGTCGGCTTCGAGTATCTCGCCCGTACGGGGGTCTGTCACTGAGGGTCCCATGGCGTTAGCCTTCTCCGAAGCATCGTAGGTGAGCACGGAGTAGCGCATGTCGTCGCCCTCGGCGGCTATGCTATCGGTCATGTCGAACACCTGAACAGCGTTCTTGAAACCTGCTCGCTCGAACGCCACGTTCCAGTCGGTCATACCTTTCTTTATATAGGGACGCAGATATGCGGGCACGGCTTGGTCGATATAGAAGGTGATAGGCTTCACTGGCTCCACCAGTTCTCCGCGCATATAGGCGGCTGTATCCTTGGGTTCCAAGCGCCAACGGGTGATGTAGCTGGCGTTTTTTATCTCTTGCTGACTGTCGCTATATTGCAGACGCGAGGTGGAAAAGTAGCCCACACGTTGGTTTTCTTGGCGTCCCACCATCGGTGTTTCGGGCAGCAACACAAGCGAACTGCTCACCACCACGGTCACGTTGGTCTTGCTCTTGCCTTCGTGAACGACGGTTGTCAGTTCGGAAGTGGCAGTCACATTGTTGGCAAACGCCTTGATATCGATGATGTGCGACAGGTCGGAGTTGGCAGAGGTGCCAAGGTTGATGAGGTTAAACACATCGTTGAGGCAGTTTTTCTTGCCGTCGAAGAGGTCGTTCACCTTCACGAGCACGGTCTTGTCGTCGGCTCCTACCGCCTCGACTTTGAGGCTGGCAATGAGCGGATCTATGTAGTTGTCGGCTACGGAAACTGCCATAGCGTCACCTTGTGCCACTTCGGGCGTGTTGCGTTGTTGGCGTACAAACACGGTCTTGCGTGCCTTGTCCCATTCAAAACGAATGCACTGGTTTTCATAATTGATGCCTTTGTTCACTCCTGCATCGTTGAGTTCCATCGGCACACGCTGCAACTTGTTGGACACCAAGAATACGCGTCCCATCAGCTGTGAGGGTATTTCGAGGTAGAAATCGTCGCCTTTGCGCACCACATTCATCACGCCTTTCACCTCCACTGAGTCTTTGCCTGTGAGTTTCTTGTAGTCCGAAACGGGTTGTTCTACTTTCTTTTTCTTCTTGAAGAGGCCCATCATTGGCGATGGCATAGCATATGCTCCACACATAGTTGCCATGCAAGAAGCCACCAAAGCCCCCAACATGATTCGTCTATTATCCATTTATAAAACTAAGTTCCTTGTTTTAAACTAAATATTATCCGTGTGCAAAGATAATCACAATAGTCTTAGCTTGCAAGAAAATACGTACATTATGCAATAAAATACGCTTTTTTTCTACCTTTTGTAAGTATATACACCCTTTTAAAGCATATAGAACAAATTGACAAGTGTGCGACTTAGACATCGTTAGAGGCAGAGTTAGCGGTGCTAAAAGGCAGTGTTACGATGCTTAGAAGGCACACTTATAAAAAGTAAAGCTGCCACCGCAGTACCTTTTCGGGCACGCGATGGCAGCGTTCTTCTATTAGTTGATATGAATATACGTTAGTAACCGAAGATTTCTTTCAGCTTGGCAGTCAGTTCATCGGTGTCGAACTTACCCACCATGTTGCCTTCCTTGTCAATGAGATACTTGGTCGGCAGATAGTGAACAGCATACTTGTCACTGATGTCATTGGTATGATCAAGTTTGTAAGTCTTCGCATCGACCACCTTCATGCCACGTAGCACGTGGTGGAAGGGCTCCAGTCCGTCTTTTTTCACGGCGTCGCGCCACTTCTGCGGATTGCTGTCGTCGTCGGATACATAGACAAACTCCAATCCTTTCTTGCCATATTTCTCATAGAGTTCCTTCATGTGAGGGTTGCTCGCACGGCAAGGTCCGCACCACGAAGCCCAGAAATCGAGCACCACATATTTGCCTTTCAACTTGGAGAAAGTGAACTTCTTGCCGTTGATGTCGGTGGCGGTGAAATCGGGAGCGGGCTTGCCCGGCTCTATCTTTTCGCGAGTGGCTATCTCTTCGGCTATTTTCTTCGCCTGGTCTGCCTGCTTCAGACGGTCGGAAAGACACCCATAGAGTTCCTTCGCTTCATCGAGTGAGCATCTGCCCATGAGGAAGGTGAGCGTGGTGAGCGACCTGTCGGCATCGGGATGCGACTTGATATACGCTTTGCTCTTCGCGTCCATCGCCTGCTGAAACGGCTCTGCGAATTTCTCCAAGCGTTCCTTGTAGGCTTCGTCTTTCGACTCATGACTGAGCCTATTTACAGCCGAAATGACGGCTGTCTCGTCTGCCATGAGTCCGTCATACTCGTCTTGTTCATATTGCAGAGGGCTACCTGTGACCACAGGATGACGAGGATCGAACACGTTGATAGCTACCACCATGTCTGACGGAGCCATCATCACGTAGGTCTGGCCGTCGGTGTAATAATGAAGATTCGTCTTGTTCGTGGTCAGCGTACCAAACGCTCCTGCTTCGGGAAGGGTTCCGTGGAACGAGAAAGTGCCGTTCTTGACCAAGCAACTGTCCAACACATAGTCACTCATGCCGCCATAACCGAGATAGAGATACTGGTTCTCATAACCATTCACGAAGCCTTTTATCGAGAAAGGTTTGTTCTGTGCCAGTGCACCAGTGGCACAGAGCAAGGCTGCGCCCACCAAGAGATTGAGTTTTTTCATCGTTTCTTTTATGATTTATCCGTGTTAGTCTACACTGTAACCAGGGTTCTGCATATCAGAAGTCAACTTGTTGTTGTAGTCGAACTCGTAGCTCGGGATGGGGAACACGTTGTACTGAGGATTTGCATACTGGTCGTTGAAGTCGGTGGCAATGTTTCCGAAGCGGAGCATCAAGTCGAGTTCGCGACCGCCCTCGCCAAAGAGATTACGCAGATCTTCCTCGAAGATGAGCTTTAGCAAGGCTTCGTCGGTCGTTGCCTCGTCGACAAAAGCTACGTCGGTATAGCCCGCATGGGTGAGCACAGTCTTGAGCAATGAGCGAGCCTCAGCCTTGTCGCCACCCGCACGCACCAATGCTTCGGCACGAAGCAGATACATCTCGGTGAGACGCATGTCGTATTGCGACTCGGTAATGACATTCGCCGTCTTGTTCACCATGTCTACCGTCTTGCTGATACCCCACATTGTCACCGTCACAATCTCATAGGAGCCATCATCGTTCCACTTGATATCATAGCCATCGGTGCCCGTAAACATCTGGCTTTCGCGTGGGTCGCCATCAAAGAGCGCCTTAAACTTGTCGGTCGGCAAGAACTGTGGCGACTGGCGATAGAAGTAGCCTTCAAAGACATTGGTCTGACTATCGTAGGGCTTGATGCCGAATATCACCTCACTACTCTCCACGCCTTTGGTCTTGAAGATGTCGACCACATTGTCTTCCAATTGGTAGGGACTGTTGTCTATCACATCTTTGGCAAGTGCGGCAGCGGCGGCATAGTCGCCTTCGCCACCCCGAAGCATGAGCACACGGGCTTTCAAGCCTTCGGCAAACCACTTGGTGATATAGTACGACTTGTTCTCTGAGGGGGCATTGGCAATGGCATAATCGCAGTCGGAAAGTATCTGTGCATAGGTGTCTTTCACAGAGCTACGAGCCATGGAAGAATTGGAAACCTTGCTCGGCTGGGTGCGCAGCAAGATGCCATAGGGGCTGCTTTCGTCCCACGAATAGCCGAACTCACGAAGCAAATTGTAGAATGCCAAGGCACGCATGCCATAGGCTTCGCCCAATATCTCCTGCTTCGTGTTGCCCGTAAACCAACTATCGGAAGCGGCAGTCACCTGGTCAATCACACAGTTAGCGGCATTGACCGTCTTGTAGTGTAGCGTCCAAAAATAGTAGGAATAAGCTGCGGCGACCTGACTTCCGTGAGTTTCAAACAGATAAGCACCTTGATAATATTTATAAAGGCCTGCGAAGTCTGCCGGCCAAATGTCATAATAGCTTACACACGTGGTGGACTGCTGATCGTAGTTGTCGGTGCCAGATGCCACGTAAGTGTAATACATACCATTGAGCAATCGCTGGGCGCTCTTCTGATCGACCACTACGTTGCCGTCTACTTTATATTGCTTGGGCAGCTCGCTCAACTTGTCGCTGCACGAAGTGAACGCCGTGCTGCCGAACAGGAGGGCTGCGCCTAAAAGGATATATGATGTTTTCATCTGTAATGTTCTTTTGTTTTACATGTTAGAAGCCAAGGCGTACGCCGAAGGTGAAGCTCTTCACCGTGGGGTAGGACGAGATGTCGCGACCGCCACCCGAGATGCTGTATGGGTCATCGCTCACTGCAGGATCGGCACCAGGATACTTCGTGATGGTGAAGACATTGCTTGCAGTGGCATAAACCGAAGCCGTAGTCATCTTCAACTGCTTCATCAACTTGCGTGGCAGGTTATAGGAGAGCGACAAAGTCTGCAACTTCAGATAGGATGCATCGTAGACATTGAGGTTGGTCAGCGTGTACCAGTTCTGATAACAACTGATTGGGCGGTCGGTTAAACGGCTTGGGGTAGATGCGTCGAGCACACGCACGCCACGGTTGGTGAGCGAGTTGAAGCCCATGTCGAGCACGTCTTTCTGATAGATCAAGTCATTGCCATAGCTAAAGGTGAAGCCTGCAAGCAACGACCAATTCTTGTAGCGCAATGTCGTAGTCATACCGCCATAGAAATCGGGGGTGCAGCTACCAATCACGTCCTGATAGTATTGGCCATTCTCATTGAGCGCCAACTCCAAGGAGCCAATGCCCAAATCGGGGCATAAATAAGGCCACATGCGGAAGCGACTCTTATAGTCATCGAGTTGTTCTTGGGTCTTAATGATGCCCACAGCCTTGTAGCCGCAAAGTTGTCCGAGCGATTCGCCCTCTTTGATGACACTGGTGCCGAGGTTCAACGCATTGCGGTCTGTAGAGCTAGAGAACATGTCGCCATAGATGTTAAGCACCTTGGAGGCATTGTGTGAGATGTTGAGCGCAGCCGTCCAACTCCAGTCGCGATTGCGAATGATGTCGCCCATCAATTCCAACTCAATACCCGTGTTGCGCACTTTCGCAACGTTGCTCACCACGGTAGAGTAACCTGTGCTCGGTGCGGGGGTGATATTGAGCAGCGCACCATCGGTCACTTTGTGGTAATAGTTCAGTGTACCACTGAGTCGATTGTTCAGGAAAGCGAAGTCAAGCGCAAAGTCATACTCCGTAGTACTCTCCCAACGGATGTCGTCATTACCAAGTTGTGATGGATAGATGGCATTGCTACCAGCATAGGAATTGGGTGAATAGAGGGTGAGGAACATCCAGTTGCTAATCTTCTGTGTACCAGTCTTACCGAGGCTGGCGCGGATTTTCAAGTCGTCAATCCACTTGGCTCCCGACAAGAACTTCTCCTTAGAAAGACGCCATGCTACGGCACCCGAGGGGAAATAGCCCGTGCGGTGAGCCTTGGAGAACTTAGACGAGGTATCTGAACGACCCGTAAAGGTGAAGAGATACTTGTCGTAGAGCGAATAGTTGGCGCGTAGATAGAACGACAACAAAGCAGTCTGTGCCGACGGATTGGCACCCGACACCTTCGTGGCATACATGGCAGAGCTCAAGCCTGTGAGGTATGTGTCATCGGGATAACCCTTGCCCGAAGCAGAGAAATACTCACTTTGGTCGGTCTCCCAAGCACTTCCGACCACAGCATCTACATGGTGGATCTCATTAAAATCATGAGTATAGGTAAGCGTATTCTCCCAGTAGAGGTTGGTCGTGATAGACTGCGACTGTGAGCCCTTGCCTCCTTCGGAGTCTTCGGCACCATAGTAGCCAGACACTTTAATATAGCTGGGCACATAGTTGCGCTGGTTGTAGTTGTTGTAACTCAGCGAGAGAGCACTCTTGAAACGCAGGTCTTCAAGGATTTTATATTCGCCCCAAACAGAGCCTTTGAAGCCGTAGGTCTTCGCTTCATTGGTGACAGTAGCCAACGCCACGGGGTTTTGGAAACCCATGTAGTTGGTGATGCCTGCCGCAAGTTTGGAGTAGTCGGCATAAGAACCGTCTTCGTTATAGGCTGGAAGAACAGGAGGAGCCGACAGAGCCTGACCATAGACACCGCTCGAAATGTTGTTCTTCGAATAAGAGAAGGTGGTATTGATGCCGGCACGGAAACGTTTGGAAATCTCGGAATCCATAGACAACTTACCCGTATAGCGATTGAAATCGGTGCCAATGACCGTTCCGTCTTGAGAGTTATAGGACAAGGAAGCGTAGTAACGGCTCTTCTGGCTACCGCCACTCAACGAGGCGTTGACCGTGTGCGACACACTGGTGCGCAACACCAAGTCGAGCCAATCGGTATTGGCGTTGCCTATAGAGAGCACATTGGCCAACAACTTATTATTGTCAGTATCTTTTCCGTTTGCCTTCAAGTTGGCATTCGACTGAAGAATAGACTGTGTGAGTGCATCAAGATACTGCTGGCCGTTGAGCACTTTCTCCTTGACAGGGTTCGAAATGCCCAAGGCGTAGCTCACGTTAATCTTTGGTTTCTGGTCGCGAGCGCCTTGTTTGGTGGTGATAATCACCACGCCGTTGGCTGCCTTCGAACCATAGATGGCTGTCGCAGAGGCATCTTTCAACACGGTGATGCTCTCGATATCTTCCATGTTCAAGCCTACCAAGCTATTCAAACCGCGGGCGAAAGAGCCCGAGATGGCAGAGTTGAAGTCGTCGCCATAGTTGGCTGCCTCAATAGGGTTGGAGATTTCATCGGTAGAGATGTAGTTGTTGCTGACCTCCGTAGGGATGCCGTCGATGATGTAGAGAGGGTCTACACCTCCCTGAATGGATGAACCGCCACGCACGCGGATGCGCACTGCACCACCAGGAGAACCGTCGGCTTTGGTCACCTGCATACCTGCCACCTTACCTGCAAGGGCGTCGTCGAGGGTGACAGAAGAGGTGTTGACAAGCTCGCGAGCGTCGACCGTCGTCACTGAACCTGTGAGGTCTTTCTTCTTCATCGAGCCGTAGCCCACCACTACCACGTCGTTGATGGAACGATAGTCATCGTCTACGACAATCTTCATGTTCTGCGTTCCAGCCTTGCGACGCAGGGTCTTCTTGCCTATATAAGACACGGTGATGACATCGTCGGGCGAGGCATCAGGGATATTAAAGTTACCATTGGAGTCGGTAACAGCCCCTTTCTTAGAACCTACCACCGTGACATGAGCACCAATAAGGGGTTCACCATCGGTGTCAACGATGCGTCCGCTCACGCCGCCCTTGGTTTGAGGGGTGACCTGAGGAGTGGACTTTTCTGCCGAGCTGCGCTTCACCACGATGTAGCGGCCATCTTGCTTGACGGTGAATGGCAGTTTGCGAACCAAGGTGCGCACGGCTTCAAGGGCTGTAGCGTTCTTGACAACAGCCGTTACCTTGTATTGACTCAATGCATTGTAGTCGTAGTTGATCTTGTAGTAACCCGACTGGCGCTCCACCTGATTGAGTGCAGCAGGAAGAGACTCCTTGGTTACTGTGAGTGAAACCTTGTTACCTTGTGCTTGAACAAACGTTGCAAACAAGAGCAACAAGAGACTCAGAGCAATTCGTTTTGCTTTCTCTCTTTTCATAATTCTCTTTTTTATTAATACTATTTTATCATCTCTCTACACCTTTAATACACACACTGACATCAAAGGGGTACTATAAAATGACAGAATTTTATAATTTTCTTTTCTTTCACTACATTATAACACCGTTGAAGCCGCCTTGACGCAAGTGTGCAAGGCGGCTTCAACAAAGGGGGAAAAATATTGGGGATGAATGAAAAGCGGCATTAATAGATGGTCACCACATCGTCTTCGAGCGACACATTGACGATGCCCAACTCATTGATGCGGGAGATGATGGTGGCGAGATTGTCCTTATGCTCTGCCACAAAGTGCAAGCGCAAGTCCATGGCTTGCTCGTTTTCGAAGACAATGTTGACGTTATACCAACGCCCCAACTCCATCATCATATCTGCCAAACGACTGTTGCCGAAATAGAAAAAGCCTTCTGTCCACTGTGTGACGCCATAGGTGTCGACATCAGACAACTGCATGTTGCCATCGGCAGACACCTGTGCCATCTGCCCCGGCTTGATGAAACGCTCTGCTCCATCCTTGTTTTTCACAGAGACACTACCCTCAAGCAGTGTCACACGAGCACTCTTGGCAGAATAGGCACACACATCGAAGACGGTTCCATGCACAGTGGTCACCATGTTGGTGGTGGTGACAACAAAAGGATGGCGAGAGTCGTGCTTCACGTCGAAGCAAGCCTCGCCCGACAAACCCACTTCGCGCGTATTCCCCACGAAGCGTTCGGGGAAGCTCAGGTGGCTGTCGGCATTGAGCCAGACGGTGGAACCATCGGGCAAAATCACACGCGACACCTTGCCGCGAGGATTGGAAACCTCCATCATTCGGATGTGCTCAGTGCGCTGAATGGGGCGATTGAAAGCGAGCGTCTTGCCTTGAACCACCTGTGGGGTGCCGTTGTCGGCTGTCAATGTGACTTGTTGAGCACCATCAACAGCAGAAAAGACCTCGACAGAATTGGTCTTTCTTCCTTTTAATAAAGGTGTTATCGCCAACACCAACACTGCCACTGCAGCAGCGGCAGCAATGATTTTAAGGATAATCGGACGATTGAAACGGGATGCAGAAGGCTCTTCAGCCACCTCTGATTCCGGCTCAAGCGTTTGACGGAAATGCTCCCACGCCTTGTCAACATCGGGGTGGTCCACCCTGCCCAAATGCAAAGCGCGCCTCACTTCGAGCACTTCGAAGTCGGAGGGCATACCAGAAAGCATATCGTCGTTATCTGTTTGCATTTTTATTTCATTTATTTATTATACAATAGTATGTAGAGAAAAGGTACTCTTTTTATTTCTTTTTCACATTAAAATGGTCTCGCAAGAGGGAGAAAGCCTTCACTATGTGCTTCTTTACCCCATCGGCAGTGATGCCCATCATCTCGCCCACCTCACGGTAAGTATGCCCTTCGAGATAGCATTGCTCCAAGACAAAGCGTGTCTTCGGCGGCATCTTGTCTATTTCCTTGCGCACATCGCTGATGCGATCTTCCATGATACGCCAATAGTCATCGTCTTCCTCGCTGAACGAGGCACGGCAATAGGCTTCGTAAACCGATTTGCCCTTCTGCTTGCGCAAGTAGTTGAGGCAGCGATTGCGCACGCTCACGAACAGATAGGAAGAC
>CAVKQP010000049.1:0-11970 GCA_963658165.1 Clostridium sp. CAG:302
GTCCATAGCATCTACCCGATACACATGTATATCTTTGCGCTTGGGAGGATTGATGATTCCGAAGCCGTCGTAGATGAGTATACCACCTGCTTTCACCTTGGGTTCGAATCGATCGAGAGACGGCTGATTCAACACAATCGCCACGTCATAGCGACTAAGAATGGGCGATGAGATGTGATCATCGCTGACTATAACCGTCACGTTGGCTGTTCCGCCACGTTGCTCTGGACCATAAGCCGGCATCCAGGTGACCTCCTTGTCGTCCATCAGTCCGGAATAGGCCAATATTTTCCCCATAGAGAGAACGCCCTGTCCACCGAAACCACTTATGATTATTTCTTTTTTCATCTCCGTCAACTTTACGTTTTACATTCCAGTGGTATCTTTCTTGTCCCCCTTGGGATAATACTTGAACATATATTCCTTCATCCATTCGTTGGCTTTGATAGGAGTCATTTTCCAACCACTGCTACATGTACTGACAATTTCTACCAAGCTGGAGCCCTTTCCTGCCATTGAAGCCTCAAAGGCTTTGCGGATGGCTTTCTTTGCTTGACGAATAGAAGCCACACTTTCCACACTCTGGCGAGTGACGTAGCACGTACCCTCAAGCTGGGCTGCAATCTCTGTCATTTTCAAGGGATAGCCATGCAAATGGGGTTCACGCCCATAGGGACAAGTAGCAGTCTTTTGCCCCAACAGCGTAGTGGGAGCCATTTGTCCTCCAGTCATACCATAGATGGCATTATTGATAAAGATAATGGTGATGTTCTCACCGCGGTTGAGCGCATGGATGGATTCTGCCGTTCCGATGCAAGCCAAGTCGCCATCACCCTGATAGGTGAACACCAACCGGTCGGGCCACAATCGCTTGATGGCAGTGGCTACGGCTGGGGCACGTCCATGGGCTGCTTCCTGCCAATCGATATCCAAGTAACGGTAAGCGAAGACGGCACAACCTACAGGAGATACTCCCACGGTTTTCTCCTCCATTTCCATTTCTTCGATAACCTCGGCCACCAATTTGTGGACGACGCCATGCGAACATCCCGGACAATAGTGCATCTGCACATCGTTCATCAATGTCGGTTTCTTATACACCAGATTGTCTGGAGATATGATGTTTTCCATAATCAATTTATTCTGCGTTAAGCTTTTCCCTGAGTGCATTGACAATTTCTTCCGGTTCGGGAACAATGCCTCCCAAACGACCGAACCACTCTACGGGTATAGTACCATTGACGGCAAGTTGCACGTCTTGCACCATTTGTCCTGCATTGATTTCTACAACGAGAATACCCTTCTTCCCCTTAGCCAATTCAGCAAGCGCCTTACTTGGATAGGGCCAAAGGGTGATGGGGCGGAATAGTGCCACTTTCAAGCCTTCTGCTTCTGCCATCTCGATGGCTTTTTCGGAGATTCGCGCAGCACTGCCGAACGACACAATGAGATAGTCGGCATCAGTGTTACCCGTCACCTCATAGCGTGTTTCATGTTCAGTGATCTGTTTATATTTCTCTTGCAAGTGGAGGTTACGCTGCTCCA
Organism: Clostridium sp. CAG:302; assembly: GCA_963658165.1. Classification (GTDB taxonomy): domain Bacteria; phylum Bacteroidota; class Bacteroidia; order Bacteroidales; family Bacteroidaceae; genus Prevotella. The sequence goes on from CAVKQP010000049.1 coordinate 1,546, forward strand.
TAATCTCTGGCTTCAATTCCAACGAAGTGAGAATATTGGGATCGCGATCTTTGGTCTTGCCTACACTTGCCCAAGGACATTCTTTCTTTATTTCTTCTTCCGTACGGCGAGGTTTGTAGGGAGGCAATACCACCTTCTCCATCATTTGTCCAATCACACCGTCGCTCAATATCATGGCAGGATTACGATACTTGAAAGCAAGCGTAAAAGCCAAGTCCATGAAGTCTGCCATTTCTTGCACAGATGCAGGAGCAAGCACAATCACATTATAGTCGCCGTTGCCACCACCACGTGTAGCTTGGAAATAGTCACTTTGTGAAGGTTGGATGGTGCCCAAACCAGGACCACCACGTTGAACATTGACAATAACACCGGGGATTTCCGCACCTGCCATATAGGAGATGCCTTCTTGCATCAATGCCACTCCAGGACTTGAAGAAGAAGTGAACACCTTCTTGCCGGCACCAGCTCCGCCGTATATCATATTGATAGCAGACACTTCACTCTCCGCTTGCAGCACCACCATGCCCGTGGTTTCCCATGGCTTCAGCAATGCCAAAGTTTCAAGCACCTCGCTTTGCGGAGTAATCGGATATCCGAAATATCCGTCTGCGCCACAACGTATTGCAGCATGGGCAATGGCTTCATTACCCTTCATCAACATTATCTTTTGTTCTGCCATAGTTGTTTAAGCCTCCACCTTTTTACGGTAAACCGTGATACATCCATCGGGGCACACAATGGCGCAAGACGCACAACCGATGCAAGCATCAGCATTGATAGCCTCCACATACATATAGCCCGAAGGATTTACCTTTTTTGCCAATGCCAATACTTTTGTCGGACAGGCTACTACGCAAAGCGAGCAACCTTTGCACCTGTCTTCGTTGACGACAATGGCACCTTTTATTTTACTCATATTGTTTTTGTCTTGACGAAGTGACTAGCACTCCGTTCAGTTCTTTGCTATGTCAGGGATTATAATAATCCGTACATCTATATTCGAGAATGCGCTGAAGCATTGCTTGGGCTTCTGCCGCAGGACTGTCTGCATCGAGTTCGGTTGCTTCCGAATAGCAGTTCATGGCCAAATGCCACTCACCTCTGCGCCGATACTCATTACCTTTATTATATAAGTCCTCCGCCAGTTGTTGCCTACTGCACATCTTTCGTCTATTTATAGTATTCGTGCTTACCAGCTGCAAGCGTATTCTTCATCAGTGAACAAATGGTCATGGGACCAACGCCTCCTGGTACGGGCGTAATGAAGGAGCATTTGGGCGCCACCTCATCAAATTTCACATCACCATTGAGTCTGAATCCGCTTTTACGCGTACTGTCTGGCACACGCGTAGTACCTACATCTATAACAACTGCGCCTTCTTTCACCATGTCGGCAGTCACAAAGTCGGGACGTCCGATGGCGGCAATAATGATATCCGCCTCGCGACATTCTTCCTTCAGATTGCGAGAATGGGAGTGGCACACCGTCACCGTTGCATCACCATATTGCTTCTGCATCATCAGTTGTGCCATAGGCTTGCCCACGATGTTGCTGCGGCCAAGAACGACACACTTCTTACCACTTGTTCCCACCTTGTAACGCTGCAAAAGAGTAAGAATGCCGAGTGGTGTAGCGGAGATAAAACAAGGAAGACCTATTGCCATTCGTCCCACATTCACAGGATGAAAGCCGTCCACATCTTTATGATAGTCGATGGCTTCTATCACCTTTTGTTCGTCTATGTGTCGGGGCAATGGCAACTGGACAATAAAGCCGTCCACGTCTTCGTCATCATTCAACTTCTCCACCTCATGAAGCAACTGCGCTTCCGTCACATCATCTTCAAAGCGGATGAGTGTCGACTTGAAGCCGCATTGTTCGCAGGCGATGACTTTGTTTTTCACGTATGTTTCAGAGCCGCCGTCATGCCCAACCAAAATGGCTGCAAGATGGGGGCGTTTCCCTCCATTCGCCACTATTGATTTCACTTCTTCCGCTATTTCTGCCTTAATGGCCATTGCGGTAGCTTTTCCGTCTATTAGCTGCATATCTGTACGGTCTATGTTTTTCAATGTTTTAAGGATTCCGTTCTACATTCCGGGCATCTTCATGCCTTTCATGCGCTGCATCATGCCAGCCATCTTACTACCCGTCACCATTTTCATCATCTTGCGGGTTTGGTCAAACTGCTTGATGAGGCGGTTCACCTCCTGGATATTGGTACCAGAACCTTTGGCGATGCGCTGTCTACGACTTGTGTTGAGAATACCCGGATTGGTACGTTCTTCCTTGGTCATGCTATAGATGATGGCTTCAATGCTCTTAAATGCGTTGTCGTCGATATCTACATCTTTTATAGCCTTCCCCACTCCTGGTATCATTGAAGCAAGATCTTTGAGGTTTCCCATTTTCTTGATCTGCTGTATTTGGTTAAGGAAGTCATTGAAGTCAAACTGGTTCTTCTGAATCTTCTTTTGCAGCTTCTTGGCTTCCTCTTCATCGAACTGCTCTTGGGCGCGTTCCACAAGACTGACGATATCACCCATACCGAGAATACGGTCTGCCATACGGGCTGGATGGAACACATCGATAGCTTCCATTTTCTCGCCTGTACCCACAAACTTAATAGGTTTCGTCACCACAGTGCGAATGCTCAATGCGGCACCACCACGGGTATCACCATCAAGTTTGGTAAGAACCACACCGTCGAAATCAAGTCGGTCATTGAATTCCTTAGCGGTATTGACAGCGTCTTGACCAGTCATAGAATCTACCACGAACAATGTCTCGTCGGGATGGATAGAGTCTTTGAGGTGGGATATTTCGTTCATCATATCCTCGTCGATAGCCAGACGTCCTGCCGTATCGACGATGACCACATCATTTCCTTTGGCTTTGGCCTGAGCGATGGCGTTGGTGGCAATCTCCACCACATCCTTGTTCTCAGGTTCTGAATAAACAGGCACACTCACCTGCTCTCCTACCACCTTCAACTGTTCGATAGCAGCAGGACGATACACGTCGCAAGCCACCAACAGAGGATTCTTGTGCTGCTTGGTCTTGAGCATGTTGGCCAACTTGCCACTGAAGGTTGTTTTACCTGAACCCTGCAAACCAGACATCAGGATGATGGCAGGCTTTCCTTTCAAGTTGAGGTCTACCGCTTCGCCGCCCATCAGTTCGGCAAGTTCATCGTGCACAAGTTTCACCATCAATTGTCCTGGCTTCACGGCACTGAGCACATTCATGCCCAACGCTTTCTTCTTCACAGTGTCGGTGAACGTCTTGGCTACTTTATAGTTTACGTCGGCATCAAGCAACGCTCTTCTCACGTCCTTTAGGGTTTCGGCTACATTGATTTCTGTTATCTTGCCTTCGCCTTTCAGTATCTTGAAAGAGCGTTCCAGTCTGTCACTTAAATTCTCGAACATATATGTTGACTTGTTTTGTTTTTCTTAATAATTATTCTTTTTGCGTATTGCAAAAGTAATCAATATTGTAGAGAGTAGGGGGAAAAGGCGCTAGTATTTAAAATATTTTAAATTAGTTTTCCCGAAAAATGCGCACAACATATAGTGGTGTGCAATAAATTACCTACTGGAGAGAATCAGTCAAAAGCTTTCAATTCTTCATAGATGCGTTGCACGGGCAAGCCCATGACGTTATAGTAACTTCCATTCAAACCCGTCACCCCGACATAGCCAATCCATTCTTGCACGCCATAGGCACCTGCCTTGTCAAATGGACGGTATTTCTCTACGTAGTAATCGATCTCCTCATCCGACAATTCCTTGAATGCCACTTCGGTCGTAACCGAGAAATGACGTTGTTGTTCCTTTGTAGTCAGACATACACCAGTAATCACCGCGTGTGTCTTGCCACTCAGTTTACGAAGCATGTTGTGGGCATCGGCTACATCACGAGGTTTACCAAGCACCTCATCACCAAGCACCACAACCGTATCGGCAGTCAGTACCAACTCATCGTCGGCAAGCACGTCAAGATAAGCAGCAGCTTTCTCCTGTGCGATGTATTCTGCCACTTCGCTCGTGGGCAGCTGGTCTGGATAAGATTCGCTTATGCCGGGCAACACCTTTACCTCGAACGGTATATCGAGACCTGCGAGCAATTCGCGACGCCGTGGGGAGTTGCTCGCCAAAATAATCTTGTATTTCATTTCTTTTCGTTTATATGATTACCATCCGAAAGCCGTGGCATCACTGAGCCATTTGTCTTGGGCTTTGAGCACTTGCTCGATAATGTCTCTTCCGCAGCCACACCCGCCATTCCGATCACTGATATACCTGCAGATGCGCTTCACGTCGGCGCAAGCATCCTTGGGGCAACAAGGACAACCGCATGCCTTCAACACCTCATAGTCGGGAATGTCGTCGCCCACATAGATAATCTCTTCGGGCTGATATCCATACTTGTCCATAAACTCTTGGAATGCCTGTATCTTCACACTCGCCCCCATGCAAATGTCTTCCACACCCAATCCCCGATAGCGTATCTCCACCGCATGAGTATTTCCACCCGTAATGATGCCGATACGCAGTCCTTTCTTCTGAGCCAACTGTATGGCATATCCATCCTTGATATTCACCGTGCGCAATGGTTCTCCATCGGCACTGAGTGTGATGGTTTCAGCACTAAGCACCCCATCGACATCAAAGACGACAGCGCGTATGCGTTTCAAATCATAATCTATCATGGTTCTTCCTTTGTTTCTTGTCGTTTATGTATGCTGAGACTCATGCGTTCATACAAATCCTTGACCAACGGATTGTCTTTGAGCAAGGTGGCTTGGTTGCGTATGATGTTCTGATCAAAGCGCACGGCGGGACCCGTCTGTGCATCTGCAGGAGACAACGTGTGTACTTTGCGACAGGTTTCGTCTATAAGCGGATACATCACGCTGAAGTCCATGCCGTGGCGACTCAAGATGTCGGAAGCTATCGTATAGCAATGGTTCACAAAATTGCAAGCCCAGACAGCCGACAGATGCAGATATTTGCGGTCGTCTGATGACAACTGCCGCACCACATTACTTATACTATATGTCAAGTCCTCGATGCACGACTTGGCATAGGGGTCGTTGTATTCTACAAAACAAGGAATTTCGCTAAAGTCAACCGCTTTTTCTTTAGTGAATGTCTGCATGGGATAGATTACGCCATAGTGGAGCGCCATGCCTTCAAACACATTCATAGGCATGCTCCCTGCCGTATGGACAAAGACTTTGTTTTCCCGTCCCTTGCAGAGTTGGGGTATCAATTCTCCCATCACACTGTCTTTCACAGATAGGATATAAATGTCGGCATCCGATACGATGCGCGACAAATCATTGGTGGGAGAACCGCCGAGAATTTCTGCCAACGTCGTGGCATGCTCCATCGTGCGACTATAAACTTGGAGAATATCGTGCCCTGCAGCCAATAGCGCCTTGCCCAAATTGGTGGCAAGATTGCCGGCACCTATTAATACTGTTTTCATCTCTTAGATTATTATCTTATGTTCGTGAAAGCAAAAGTACGAACTTTCCTCCGAAAAAGCCGGAACAATATTGTTTTTTTTTGAAAAGATTTAGTAATTTTGCGCATATATGGAATACACCATAACCATCATCCGACACAGTAAAGACTTGCCTTCTTTGGCTTGTCTCAACTTTTTCCACAGCACGGCTCTTTTCCGCATCATCGAGAAGACTCCTGGACAGACTCCTTATATGCTTGTGGCACAGGATGATTGTGGCTGCGTAGTTGCCCACATGTTGGTGACACTCCGCCGGCGCGGTGCACTGATGCCGCCTTATTTATTCACGCAAGGGCGCATCTATGGTGAGGGAGAATATGTCGAGGGAGTAGACAAGGAGCAGATTTTTGGGATGATGCTTGCCCGACTCGACCAGACGCTTCGGCGCAAACTATGTCTCTATATAGAATTTTCCAACCTTTCAAGGAAAATGTTTGGCTATAAAGAATTTAGACAAAGCCGATATTTCCCCATTCAATGGATGCAAATCCACAATTCTCTTCATAGTGCAAGTCCCGAGCAAAGGCTTACGGAGAAGGTGTTGCACCGCATTGACAATGCCATCAAGCAAGGCGTCACTGTGCATGAAGCAAAAGACGAACACGAGATCAAGCATTTCTATGGCGTGCTCCATGCCCACAACAGGTTGCGTTTTCTCAGTTATCTACCGCACGAACGTCTATTTGCCGAAATGCGACAGCATCCCGCCAACTGCCGCCTCTATGTATGCCAGTATAAAGGAAAGACACTCGGTAGCAGTGCCGTCATCTATTCCAACGATGACGCTTATTTGTGGTACTATGCCGCCAAAGGTAAAGCGAACCCCCTACTCCATCCGAAAACCATGTTGTTGTGGCATGCCGTAAAGACCGCACAACTGGATGGGTGTCGCCATTTCTACTTCATGGATGCCGGACTTCCCTTCAGTCGCAGCCATACACGTGAATTCATTTTGGGCTTTGGCGGAAAACCTGTCAGTTCCTATCGTTGGTTTCGATTTAGTATCAGATGGATCAATCGATTGCTTTCTTGGTTTTATAAGGAATAAAAAAACGAAAGCCGCAGTGTGGCATTCGTCCCTATGAAAGAATAAAAAAGGAAAACAGTGTCCCTATAAGCCGGGTTCTGTTCCAACTTGCGCCTCTCAGCCCAAGCGGCATCTGTCATTTATCTACTCCAATGGTCACCCATTGGCTCTAGCGTTCTACCCTCCGTCGCATAGCTCGGGCGGACAACCCTCAGTCGACGGTATACGCGAACTTGCAGCCTCCAGATGGCACAGCCCGATGATCACCCACCGGCTGGTGGTCTCTTACACCACCTTCTCACCCTTACCTTGACAAGCAAGGCGGTAGTTTTCTTCTGCCTTCTCCTACTGTCACCAATAGCTTCTACTTTCGGAAGTGGAGCGTCCTATGCTGCCCGGACTTTCCTCTCGCACCTTATAGATGCCAGCGACAGAACCGGGGCACTGTTTCCAACGTGCAAAGGTACGGCTTAATCTCTTAACCGCAAAATATCTGTATTATTTTTTCAAGACACCTATCAACTGCTCCGCTATCTGCGCCTGCCCCTTAACTGTTGGATGCCCCGACTGTTTGTCTATGCCAGCAAGTTTGATAAGCGCCACGTCATAGTGCTTACAAATGGTTTCCACAGACTCATTAATGGCAGGTTTGAGTGCATCGTTGAGAATGAAGTATATCTTCACGTTAGGATAGCGAAGTTTCATATGCTCAAGCATATACGCCATTGCGGGGCGGAAGTCGTAGAAGTCGCCTGATGTAAACCCACCCCATTTATATTCTCCAATAGGGGCCCCTGCCCAACTGTCGTTGGTTGCACCGAAGATAAAGATGATATCGGGGCAACCAAGATTGTCCATTCGGGTGATAAACGAGCGGTCGGAATAGTCATTGCCGCTATAGCCTGTATAGGAAATGGTAGCTCCGCTATAGGAATTGTTGCAACATAGGCGCCATCCCATCTTGGTTATCAACTGGTGCCACCACATCTGATCTACTCGAGAGACATCTGTCTTGCGAGGTTTCTCGAAATACCACAGTTCGTTAGTGGCAGGATGCGTATAGCCCTGAAACGTGGAATAGGAATCGCCAAGTATCGACACACTGGGCTTGTATTGCTGAGCACAAAGCGTCAATGCGCATATCAAGCCACAAAACAAGGTTTTAGGTTGTGGGAAATCCATATCCCCCGCAGACAACAAGGCATCTTCAATCGGCGGTTCACCCATTGGTCCACCCACATATTCACCTTCTGGCAGTCCCTGCGACATGGAAGGTTCGTCTTTGTACACATCTTCTGGATTGGCAAAGCGCGTGAACTCGCCTTGGAAATTGAGCAGCACATCGCCCGTAGCACCCTTACGATGCTTGGCAATGATGATTTGCGCCATGCCTCGATAGTCGTTGCCTTTCTCGTCTTCATAGATGTGATAGTATTCGGGACGATGCACAAACAAAACCATATCGGCATCTTGCTCGATGGCTCCCGACTCACGCAAGTCGCTCAACTGCGGGCGCTTGCCTTCCACACCCTCACGCTGCTCTACGTTACGACTCAACTGACTGAGTGCCAGCACAGGTATATCAAGTTCCTTAGCCAAGCCCTTTAACGAGCGACTAATGGTCGACACCTCTTCCTGACGGTTTCCGAATCGCATGCCATTGGCATTCATCAGCTGCAAATAGTCGATCATGATGAGCTTCACACCTTTCTCTCTCACCAGTCGTCGGGCTTTGGTGCGGAGTTCGAAGACGGAAAGTCCTGGGGTGTCATCCACATAGAGCGGGGCTCCATCCAGTTTTCTCAGGTTGTTGTTGAGTTGCGCCCATTCTGGTTCGTTCAACTGACCATTCATAATTTTACTGCCAGGAATGGAACACGTGTTGGAGATGAGTCGGTTCACCAACTGCACATTGTTCATTTCAAGCGAGAAGAAAGCGATAGGTTCGCGGTAGTCTACGGCTATGTTTTTCGCTATGGACAAGGCGAACGACGTTTTACCCATGGCAGGACGCCCTGCAATGATGACCAAGTCGGACGGTTGCCAACCGCTTGTGATGCGGTCGAGCTTGGTGTAGCCACTAGGCACACCAGTAAGACCTCCCTGTTGTGCGGCAGCCTTTTGTATGTTTTCATACGCCTTTTTCACCACGGGATCGATTTGGGTGTAGTCTTGGCGCATGTTTTTTTGCGACAATTCAAAGAGAGCCCCCTCGGCTTCCTGCATCAACTCGTCGATATCTACACCCTCTTCAAAGGCTTTGGTCTCTATTTGACTAGAATAGGAAATGAGTTGACGCGCCAGAAACTTCTGTGCCAATATCTTGGCATGATATTCCACATGGGCAGAAGAAGCCACTCCATTAGAAATCTGGAAGAGATAGGGCGGATTGCCAGCCTGTTCCAACGTGCCTTCTTTCTTCAACTCCTCGGTCACGGTCATGATGTCGACCGGTTTTTCTTCGAGGTTCAGCGTCTGAATGGCGGCATAGATATGCTGGTGTTGGGGCAGATAGAAAGTTTCGGGGCGCAACAGTTCTGAAACGATAGAGAAGGCATCCTTGTCTATCAGCAAGGCTCCCAACACGGCTTTTTCTACTTCGGTGGCCTGTGGGGGCAACTTTCCATAGACTCCGTCGACCACGGGCGGCTGTCCAGGCGTGTTCACAATCTTATAGTTTCTCTTCGGTTTACTGTCTGCCATTTCTGCTTGTCGTTAGTTTCGTTAGTGGCTGCAAATTTACACAAAAGTTGCAACATATCCGTCCACACTGCCCACTTTTATTTTTCCATCTCCGTTCGCCCCCGTCTGCCTGCAAAAAACGTGGGCTTTATTTTGTCTGTTTCCTCAATTACGCTACCTTTGCATACACATAAAAACACTATGTTATGATTGTATTCCCAAACGCCAAGATTAATCTTGGACTCAACATCGTGGGCACACGCCCTGATGGTTACCACGACTTGGAAACCGTGTTCTACCCTATTCCACTCTGCGACGCATTGGAAATCAAGAAGATGGACGAGCGTTTTCCTTCTCCTACAGCTTGCGACCTGAAGGTGACAGGCAATGCCGTAGACTGCGACGAGCGCAACAATCTGGTCGTCAAAGCATACGAATTGATAGCAGCCGACTTCAAGTTGCCTCGCATCCATATTCATCTTTATAAGCACATTCCCTCGCAAGCAGGACTGGGAGGCGGTTCTAGCGATGCTGCCTTTATGATTAAACTGTTGGATGAGCGCTTCCGGTTGAACATGGGACAGTCGATGATGGAACAGTATGCTGCCCGACTGGGTGCCGACTGTGCCTTCTTCATCCGCAATGAGATATCTTTTGCACAAGGTGTGGGTGATATATTGGAGCCTGCCGACACCCCCGATGGCAACTTGGATGGTTACTGGATTGCGGTCGTAAAGCCCAATGTCTCGGTTTCTACTGCCGATGCTTTTTCTTGCATCAAGCCGCAGAAGCCTCAGATGTGTTGTCGCGACATCGTGAGAAAGCACATAGGAGAATGGCGCGACTTGCTTCACAACGACTTTGAAGACTCCGTGTTTGCCCTTCACCCTGAATTGAAAGACATCAAGAATAAACTTTATAGCCTTGGAGCTGCCTATGCACAGATGTCGGGAAGTGGCAGCGCGCTCTACGGCATCTTCTACGATCAACCGCAAGGCATAGAAGAGGCATTCCCCGACTATTTCACTTTCACCGCCAAACTGTAATTTAATGAGAGACAACCAGCAGGAACTGTTCCCCGTTGTCGACGAGGAGGGCAACGTGATAGGAAGTATTGACCGCGGCCATGCGCACGATGGCACGAAGATTCTGCACCCTGTGGTGCATCTGCACGTGT
>CAVKQP010000050.1:0-11620 GCA_963658165.1 Clostridium sp. CAG:302
ACTATGTGCAGTACAACCCCAAGAAACTCGTGCGCCAGCTCGAGATATGGGTGACCAAGAGCGTCAAGGAAGGAAAGATTTCATTGGAAGAAGGCAAAGAGTTCCTGTCGAACTATCGGTCGGGACTCTATGGATACACATATCTGGAATAAAACATAAATGAAAATGAAAGAGAGAATAACCGTTGTGAAAGTGGGCGGTGCTGTGGTGGAAGATCCCGACAAGCTCACACAGTTGATTTCCGACTTTGCAGCCATCGAAGGACGGAAAGTGCTCGTGCATGGTGGCGGAAGAAGTGCTACCAAGATAGCTGCCCAGTTGGGCATAGAAAGCAAGATGGTGAACGGCAGACGCATCACTGACGAACAGATGCTCCGCGTGGTGACCATGGTCTATGGTGGACTGGTCAACAAGAACCTTGTGGCAAAGTTGCAAGCCAAGGGTGTGAACGCACTCGGTCTTACAGGTGCCGACATGAACGTCATCCACGCCCACAAACGCCCTGTCAAGGAGGTAGACTATGGATATGTGGGCGACGTCGATGGTGCCGATGGCGAACAACTAGGAAAGCTCATTGAGACAGGTGTTGTGCCCGTCATGGCTCCACTCACCCACGATGGGCAGGGCAACATGCTCAACACCAATGCCGACACCATCGCAGCCACCACCGCCAAAGCCTTGGCTCCCCTCTACGATGTGACCCTCATCTACGCTTTTGAAAAGCCAGGAGTGCTGAGCGACGCTGAGGACGACAATAGTGTGATAGCGCAAATCACCCGCGACGACTTCGAACGCTATGTGGCAGACGGCACCGTGGCAGGCGGCATGATACCCAAAATAGAGAACGCACTCGAAGCCATCAGTGCTGGCGTGAAGCGCGTCATCATTACCAAGGCAGATGCCATCGACGGTAAACACGGTACCACCATCTTATAAACATCAAAGGAGAAAGAACAAGAATAGAGTAGTGCGCTTGTTAAGTAAAGTTAAACAATGGTGCGTTCCGTAACTTTTCAGCCATCCGCTCGTCAGTTATTCAGAGACAATGAAGAAGACCATCAGTTTTCGTAGCGACATACTACCGTTGAAGGATATGCTCTTCAGGTTGGCACTTCGCATCACGCTCAGCAGAGAAGAGGCAGAAGACGTCGTGCAAGACACACTGATTAAGGTTTGGAACCAACGAGAGCGGTGGAACGAGATAGACTCTATAGAGGCTTTTAGCACAACCATCTGTCGCAACCTCTCGCTCGACAGGATTAAACGCAAGGGCAGCGACAACGCTTCGCTTGACGACATAGGCGCTTATGAGCCTGCCACGTCGTCCAATCCCTACGAGAAGACGCAACAGCGCGACCGACTCGCCCTCGTCCGAAAGCTCATTGACTCACTGCCCGAGAAACAACGCAGTTGCATGCAGCTGAGAGACATCGAGGGCAAACCCTACAAAGAGATTGCAGCTATTCTTGGCATCAGCGAAGAGCAAGTGAAAGTGAGCATATTTCGCGCACGCCAAGCAATAAAACAACAATACATCAAATATGAACAATATGGACTATAAGTACATCGAACAACTCTTGGAGCGCTATTGGAAGTGCGAAACTTCTCTTGAAGAAGAGGAGATATTGCGCACATTCTTCAGCCAGAAAGAGGTGCCCGCCGATTTGCTTCCCTTCCGCGACTTGTTTGTCTATGAGCAACAAGAGAAGAAAGAGCAACAGTTGGGTGATGACTTCGACCAGAAAATCATGGAGATGATCGATGAACCGGCACACGTGAAAGCCCGTGTCATCTCAATGACACATAGACTGGCGCCGTTGTTCAAGGCTGCAGCCGTGGTGGCTATCTTCCTTACGCTCGGCAATGCCGCACAAGTGGCATTCGACAACGAAGAGCATCCCGCAACCGATGTGGCAAACACCCATCGTGCGGTCAAAGGAATGTCGGTGGCAATGAACGACTCTGTGAAGACAGACTCGACACTGCAGAAGTTGGCACAGCCCACCGCTACCATACTCAAATAAGATAAATTTCTATGCTTTCTCTATAAATCATGTTTAGTAAAACAACAAAACGGAAACTGTGAAGTTTCTATTCTCTCAAATTTTTCATAACATACTAACGTTAGGGGGCTGACATTATTGGTGTCAGCCCCATATATTTTTCGGCTTATTCTCAGGGCTTACGCATATACACATCAACCACTACACTTGCCCTTACAACCGCCCTGTCAGGGCAAAAACACAGCCTTCCGCCCCTAATTTTATAAGGTACGTCATGTTTTCCGCCCCTAATTTTGTAAGGTTTAACATGTTTTCCGCCCCTAATTTTATAAAAATAATTATCTTTGCGGCTGATAATAAGCATGTTGTGGGAAATGAGTAAATACTTGAGAAGAAATATAGATCTAGAGTTGCAACTTTGGGCTCAATCCGCAGAACGAAAACCATTGTTGTTGAGGGGGGCGAGACAGGTTGGAAAGACGACTGCAGTTAGACAGTTGGCAACACATTTCGACAATTTGGCGGAGATAGATTTCAATGAGCGACAAGACATACATTATATGTTTGACGGCTCTTATTCGCCACAGGAAATCTGCCAGTTGCTTTCCGTCCAACTGCGCACTCCCATCGAGGCAGGGAAGACACTCTTGTTCTTCGATGAGATACAGGCATGTCCGCAAGCCATCAATAGGCTGAGATATTTTTATGAGAAATATCCAGAACAACACCTCGTTGCGGCTGGTTCGTTGCTAGAGTTTGCCTTGAAAACTCTTCCGTCTTATGGCGTGGGAAGGATAAGGAGTCTTTTCATGTATCCGTTCAGTTTTGAGGAATTTCTGTGGGCAAGTGGTGATGACATGTTGGCGACGATGATCAATCGTGCCACTCCCGAATCTCCGCTTCCCGAGGCCATCCATGAACAAGCTGTTCGCCAACTGCGTAAGTTCATGGCGATGGGCGGGATGCCTGCCGTGGTGGCAAGGTATTGTGAAGATGGCAACATTTTGGAATGTCAACGCATACTTAGGGAACTCATTCGTTCCTTCCGTGACGACTTTGCCAAATACCATCAGCGAGTGCCTACCACGAGAATAGATGCCGTGTTTCGCTCAGTAGCCGAACAAGGCTTGGGGAAGTTTGTATATAATAAGGTGAACTGCGAGGGCAATAGTGAGCAAATAAGAGCTGCACTCGACACCCTGACACTTGCGGGCTTGGTATATCCCGTGACTCATACCTCTGCCAATGGTATTCCACTGGGCGCGGAAATCAACGAGAAATATCGTCGTATGATATTCCTCGACACGGGCATGCTGCAAAGTATGTTGGGGCTTGACTTGGGCGAGTATCTCGCCTCTACCGACATGCAAGTTATCAACCGTGGTGCCATTGCCGAGACATTCGTTGGCAACGAGATTATCAAGGCATCACCCTGCTACGACCCTTGGCAACTCTATTGCTGGCATCGGGAGAAGAGTGGCAGCAGTGCCGAGGTGGACTATGTGGTACAGATAGGCGACAAGATTCGTCCCATAGAAGTGAAGTCGGGCACGAAGGGTTCGATGCAGAGTATGCGCCTTTTCCTACAGCAGAAAGGTATCGACTACGGCATTCGCACCTCGTTGGAAAACTTCTCTTCCTATGATGACATTCGGGTTTACCCTCTGTATGCCATCAAGAATATTTTCACTTGCAAGTAGAATAATCACATGAAGCCCATTGCATTTTAGAAACCGAAAATTTATGCGACGTTATCCATATTTTCCAATAAGAACTTGTGGAAAATCTCAAAAAGGTGCAAAGGCAATAACTATGAAGCGAAAAATATATCAACAACTTCTTGATTGAAAGGAGACAAGGCATGGCGAAGTGGCACTACTCGTAGAGGGGGCACGACGCATAGGCAAGAGTTATATCGTAGAGGAATTCGGCAAGAAAGCGAATCATATATTCTCAGAGACTTCAATAAAGCGTCCCAAAGGGTAAGAGAATGGTTCGACTTGTATCTGGACGACCTCGACATGCTGTTTCTCTATCTGAGCCAGCACTACAAGGTAAGACTCTATGAGCGTAAGTCGCTTATCATTCATGCAATAATTGGGGCTGATGTTTTGCTATGCCGAATAAAAGAGGTAATTTTGCAACCTATATGGTACTGAATTACATTTGGATAGCATTCTTTCTTGTTGCATTCGTCATAGCAACAGTGAAACTTATATTCATGGGGGACGTATCGGTGTTCCCTGCCATGATGGACTCCACCTTTTCCTCTTCCAAGACCGCTTTTGAGATTTCGTTGGGACTAACCGGTGTTCTCTCACTCTGGCTCGGCATCATGAAGATTGGCGAAAAGGGTGGGGTGGTCAATGTGTTGGCGCGATTCTTGTCGCCCGTCTTTGCCAAACTGTTTCCCGACATACCCAAGGGGCATCCTGTGACAGGTTCTATCTTCATGAATATTGCTGCCAACATGCTTGGTCTTGATAATGCTGCCACACCGCTCGGTCTCAAGGCGATGGAACAGTTGCAGGAACTGAACACCAAGAAAGACACCGCCTCCAATCCGATGATTATGTTCTTGGTGCTCAACACGAGCGGTCTGACGCTCATACCAGTGTCTATTATGGTCTACAGGGCGCAGATGGGAGCGGCACAACCCACCGACATTTTCATCCCAATACTGCTTGCCACTTTCTTTTCTACGTTGGCAGGTATCGTGGTCACTTGTCTTTTCCAGAAAATAAACCTATTCAACCGCACACTCTTGCTCACGCTTGGAGGCATGTGCGTAGCTGTGGCAGCCATCATTTGGGGCTTCGGTCAACTGGACAAGGACCAGATGAACACGGTCAGCACATCGGTTGCCAATATCCTGCTGATGCTCATCATCGTGGGATTCATCTTGGCAGGAATGCGCAAGAAGGTGAACGTCTACGACGCATTTATCGAAGGAGCTAAGGACGGCTTTACGACGGCAGTGCGCATCATTCCCTATTTGGTTGCCATACTGGTGGGCATCGGCGTGTTCAGAGCATCGGGAGCCATGGATATGTTGGTCGACGGAGTGAAATGGCTCGTCGGAGTATGCGGCGGAAATACAGACTTTGTGGGAGCGTTGCCCACAGCACTGATGAAACCACTCTCGGGCAGTGGTGCACGTGGCATGATGGTCGACGCAATGACCACCTATGGGGCAGACTCGTTTGTGGGTCGACTGAGCTGCATCTTCCAAGGTTCGACCGACACCACCTTCTATATCTTGGCTGTCTATTTCGGCAGTGTGGGTGTGCGCTACACCCGTCATGCTGTGGCGTGCGGACTGCTTGCCGATCTGGCAGGTGTGATTGCTGCCATTGCCATCAGCTACATGTTCTTCGCATAATCTAAAGAAAAAGATATTCCTTTTATGGCCAACTTAAAGTCACTTGCCAAAG
Source organism: Clostridium sp. CAG:302 (assembly GCA_963658165.1). Taxonomy (GTDB): domain Bacteria; phylum Bacteroidota; class Bacteroidia; order Bacteroidales; family Bacteroidaceae; genus Prevotella. Next base: position 5,438 of record CAVKQP010000050.1, read on the forward strand.
ACACTGCCATCTACGGCATGAGCAGTATCATCGGGCGCTTTCTCAACTATCTGCTCGTACCACTCTACACGGCGAAGCTCTCCGCTGCCAGCGGTGGCTATGGTGTCATCACCAATATGTATGCCTATACGGCATTGTTGCTAGTCATTCTGACCTATGGCATGGAGACCACCTTCTTCCGCTTTTCTAACAAAGAGGGAGAAGACCCGCAGCGCGTATATTCTACGATATTGATGTCTGTGGGTTTCACTTCTACTGTGTTCGTACTGTTGGTGTTGGGCTTCCTATCGCCCATCTCCTCGTTTATGGGATATGCCGACCATCCCTCCTATGTGTGGGTGATGGCGATGACCGTGGCGATAGACGCCTTCCAGTGCATCCCCTTCGCTTATCTGCGCTACAAGAAGCGCCCTATTAAGTTTGCTGCACTGAAACTGCTCTTCATCGTGCTCAACATTGCGCTCAACATCCTCTTCTTCTTGATACTACCAGCACTCTACCAGTCACATCCCGAGTGGGTGAGTGGCATCTATGACCCGACGATTGGCGCAGGCTATGCCTTCTATATCAACTTGGCTTGCACGGGTTGCATCACATTCTGTTTCTGGAAAGAACTGACCGGCTTCAAGTATGTTTTTGATAGCGCTTTGATGAAGCGCATGTTCTCCTACAGTTGGCCTATCCTTGTACTGGGCATTGCAGGCATCTTGAACCAGACCGCCGACAAGATACTCTTCCCCTATATATATAAAGGTGGTGACGCCCATGCCCAACTCGGCATCTATGGCGCAGCATCCAAGATAGCCATGATTATGGCGATGATTACCCAAGCGTTCCGCTATGCCTATGAACCATTCGTGTTTGGCAAGTCGAAAGACAAAGACAACAAGGACACCTATGCCAAGGCAATGAAGTATTTTGTCATCTTCACGCTGCTCGCCTTCTTGGTAGTCATTGGCTATATGGATATTCTGAAGCACATCATCGGTCGTGACTATTGGGACGGACTGCGTGTGGTGCCTATCGTGATGGCAGCAGAAATCATGATGGGCGTCTATTTCAACTTGAGTTTCTGGTATAAGCTCATCGACAAGACCATCTGGGGCGCTTACTTCTCGGGCATTGGATGCGCCGTACTCATTGCGGTCAACATAATCTTCGTGCCTCGCTATGGATATATGGCATGTGCTTGGGCTGGCTTTGCAGGTTATGGCACAGCAATGTTGCTGAGCTATTTCGTGGGACAAAAGAAATATCCCATCAACTATCCCGTAGGCGAAATGCTTGCCTATGTGGTGCTGACCGCCATACTGTTTGCCGTCATGACGTGGCTCAACGGCAACGTGGGGCGCTGGTCTGCCTTGGCTGCCAACACGGTGCTGATACTTGCCTTTGCTGCCGTGGTGGTGAGACGCGACTTCAAGAGCTTACTTAAACGATAAAACAAAATCAAAGATACCAATATGAACAAACTGAAAATGCTGGCGGCCGCCCTAACACTTTGTGCCGCTGCCCATGCCGATGAGGGCATGTGGACGCTCTACAATCTGCCGCAAGCAGTGTATGAGCAGATGAAATCTGAAGGGTTTACCATGCCCTACGATGAACTATATAAAAGTGACATGGCACTGAAAAATGCTGTGGTCAACTTCAGTGGCTTCTGCACAGGCGTGGTGGTGTCGCCCGATGGCTTGGTCTTTACCAACCACCACTGCGGCTTTGAGTCTATTCGTAGTCATTCAACGGTAGAACACGACTATATGCTCAATGGCTTCTATGCCAAGAGCTATGCAGAAGAACTTCCCAACGAGAATATGTTTGTCAGTTTTATGGTCGACCAGAAGGATGTCACTCCCCAATTGGAGCGTATGGGATTTGCTGCTCTAAGTAACAGTCGGCGTGCTTTGGTCGTTGACTCGCTGCAGCGCGCCATGACCGACTCCGTGAAAAAGATAGACAAGACCCTGCACGTGAACATCGATGCCTTCTATGAGGGCAACAAGTACTATGCCACCACCTACCAAGACTTCACCGACCTGCGCCTTGTCTTTGCTGTGCCCAAGTCTATGGGTAAGTTTGGCGGTGAGACCGACAACTGGATGTGGCCACGTCAGACTTGCGACTTCTCAGTGTTCCGCATCTATGCCGACCCGAAGACTGGCGGACCTGCAGCCTATTCCAAAGACAACGTGCCCTATCACCCCAAGCGCTGGGCAAAAGTGTCGCTCGACGGTTATAAAGATGGCGACTATGCCATGACGGTGGGCTATCCAGGCAGTACGGAACGCTACTTGTCGTCCTACGGCATCCGTGAGATGCGCGATGCACAGAACACCACACGTGTACAGGTGCGCACCATCAAGCAAGACATCATGCAGCGCCACATGCGCGCCAGCGAAGCTGTGCGCATCAAGTATGACTCTAAGTTTGCCCAAAGTGCCAACTACTGGAAAAACTCTATGGGCATGAACAAGTGTATCGACTCCATCGGCATCATTGCCCAAAAGCAGGCATTCGAGAAGCAACTCCAACTATGGCAAGATTCCACGGGCTATCTCAAGGGTAAACTTGATTTCGACAAGTTGCGCCAGTTCTATGATAAGCGCATGGAAGCCATCCGTCCCTACTATTTCTTCACCGAATCGTTCCGCCGCAACAACGAGTTTGTAACCCGTGCCATGATGCAGTCTTCGGGCATGGAGGTGAAAGGTCCTGCCAACAAACCATCCAAGCAATACCTGCAGTTTGCCGACAACAGCAAAGATTGGGATGAAGCTACCGACAAGGATGTGTTTGCCGCTATGCTGAAGAACTATCGGGAACAGGTGCCTGCGAAATATCAGCCCAAGTTCTACGAGACCATCGACAAAGATTTCGGCGGCGACTGTGCCCGCTATGTAGACTATCTCTACAAGAATTCCATCCTCATGAAGAAAGGAGCCAAACTATATTATCACAAGAAGGCATACAAGAATGATCCTGGCGTGAAGTTTGGCAACGACCTGATGAATGTGATGGCAGACCTGCGTGAAGACTTGTCTACCGTCAACGACAGTATCGATGTGCAGGAACGTTATCTCTGCGATGCCAAAGTGCGCATGGAACAAGATATGCCTCACTATAGCGATGCTAACTTTACCATGCGTCTGAGCTATGGTCAGGTGGGCGGATTCGACTTGGGTGGCAAACCTTCTGGCTATTATACCACAGCAGAAAGTCTGCTCGCAAAGATGAAAAAGGGCGACCAAGTGGTCGACTACTTTGCAGAGCCCGTGATGCACGAATTGATGTCTGCCAAGGATTACGGTCGCTATGCCGACAAGACTACGGGCAAGATGCAACTCTGCTTCCTCACCAACAACGACATTACTGGTGGCAATAGCGGTTCGCCGATGTTCAACGGCAAGGGCGAACTCATCGGTCTTGCCTTCGATGGCAACTGGGATAGCTTGTCTAACGACATCTTCTTCGATAAGCGTTTGGGCCGATGCATCGGTGTGGACATACGCTTTGTCGTCTACATGATGGACAAGTGGGGACATGCCGACCGTCTTATCAACGAGATAGAAAAGTGAAGAAAACGATAAAGAACATTATATTCGACTTTGGAGGCGTGCTCGCAGACTTAAACAAACAGGTCTGCGTGGACGCCTTCGGACGTATCGGGGCGCACGACATTGCCCGCTACGTGGATGAGTGCAGGCAGGAAGACTTGTTTCACGACCTCGAATTGGGCACCATCAGTGTGCCGCAGTTTTGCGATGAGGCGCGCAGCAAGGCGCATTGTGAGGCTTCCGACGACTCTATCTGCAGTGCCTGGAATGCCCTGCTCATGACCATACCCCGTCAGCGACTCAAAGCGTTGCAAACACTTAGAAGCAGTTATCGGTTGTTTCTGCTTAGCAACACCAATGCCATTCACTGGCGTAAGGCTACCCGTGAACTTTTCACAGCCGATGGTCGTGGCGTGGACGACTATTTTGAGAAGACCTATCTCTCCTACGAACTGCATCTGCTCAAGCCAGACACGGAAATTTTTGACTTCGTGCTTAAGGATGCAGGCATTCAGGCAGAAGAAACGCTATTTATAGATGACTCGTCTGCCAACTGCGCAGGCGCACGCCAACTGAGTCTAAATGCGCTGCACGCTGTGGGTGATGAATGGTTGGTGAAGTTGAAAGAAATCAAAGTATTAGTATAGGATGAACACCATATTCTTGAATACACAGACACCGCCTCTGCAACCGCAGGTGGCTACCGTGGGGTTCTTCGACGGTGTGCACAAAGGACATCGCTTCCTCATCGACAGGGTCAAAGCCCGTGCTGCGGCAGACGGCATGGAGTCGATGGTCATCACGTTTGACAAGCATCCACGCCAAGTGCTCGGTGCCGACTATCGTCCACAGATGCTCTCTACGTTTGGCGAGAAGTTGGTGTTGCTTTCGCAAGCCGATGTGGACAACTGTGCGGTCATCTCCTTTAGCACCGATGTGGCACAGCTCACAGCCCACGAATTCATGGAGCACGTGCTTCGTGACAGACTCAACGTGCGCACGCTCATCATTGGCTATGATAACAGGTTCGGTCACAACCGCGAGGAATCGTTTGAAGACTATGTGCGCTATGGCAAGGAACTGGGCATCGAGGTGGTGCGCAACGATGTGTTCGTGCTCAATGGAGTGAATGTCAGTTCGTCGGTCATCCGTTCGTTCTTGCAAGAAGGCGAAGTAGGGATGGCACGTATGTGCCTGGGTTATCCCTATACCATCACTGGTAAGGTGGTGACAGGCTTCCGTGAGGGGAGGCGAATGGGATTTCCTACGGCAAACCTCGATCTCGGTGATAGCGGTAAACTCATACCGGCGGGTGGCGTGTATGCCGTGAGGGCTCGCCTTAGCAGAGGTATGGAAATGAAGCGTGCCATGATGAACATAGGCACAAGACCTACATTCGATGGTGACCGCCAGACATTAGAGACCTTCATCTTCGACTTTGAAGACAACATCTATGGCGAGATGCTCCACGTGTCGTTCTATAAGCGACTGCGTGAAGAGCGCAAGTTCCAGTCGGTGGAGGAGCTGAAAGCCCAACTGGAAGAAGACAAGAAAATGGTGGAAATGGAATTTAAACAAGAACAATGAAAAAGGCGTTACTCTATCTTTTCGCATTTGCATGCGTGCAAATATTCATGTCCTACATTGTGTGGGGCGCATGGTTGTTGGTCGACGGCATGTCGTTACAGCAAGTGCTTCACGGCTTCGGTACGGGCAATATATCTACCAATGCCGATATGCTCATTGCGTCGAATGGCGCGAGCAGCGTGCTCACGCTATTGCTATTTGTGCGTTGCCATTGGTTCTCGGTTTCCTCGGGCAGTTTGCATGGCCGGACGGCATCCGTGTTCTTTTGGTGTGCCGTGATGACTATGGGAACAGTTATTCCCTTCATCGCCTTGCAGGAGTTGTTGCCTGGGCTTAACGACAACATGAAAGATGTGTTCGATTCTCTCATGACGAACCCATCGGGCTATCTCGTGGTGGGCATCTTTTCACCTCTGGTAGAAGAGGTGGTGTTTCGTGGAGCCATACTTAGCGCCCTGAGAGAACGTATGAAAGGCACGTGGATGCCTATCATCTTGACTTCATTACTTTTCGCCCTAATACATATGAACCCCGCCCAAATGCCTCATGCCTTTCTGATGGGACTTCTGCTCGGCTGGCTCTGCTGCAAGTTTGGAACCATTGTGCCTGGTGTAGTGGTGCATTGGGTGAACAACACCATCGCCTATGTGGTCTATCTTCTCGTTCCCCTGTCGCGCGAAGGCAAGCTGATCGATATCTTTGGCAGTCAATCTCGTGTATGGTTGGCGTTGTTATTCTCGCTGATGATATTTGCCCCAGCCCTCTACCAGTTGATACGTATGTGCGGTCATCAGAAGACACAGAAGTAGAGAAAACAATAGGAGAGGAGAAAAGAAAACTATTAGTTTGTTATCTTGTTACATAGATTTGTTATAACTTTGCAGTGTAATAAGATAAACAACTAATAGATTATGATTAGACTATTGCAAGGAGCCAGCAGGTTCTTAGCCAATTACACGTCGTGGTTCATCATTGGCGTGGCAGTGTTCACTTTCTTCTTGCCCACCACATTCAAGTGGGTTTCAGGACTTACACAGACCAT